>QQUB01000684.1 GCA_008501835.1 Bacteroidota bacterium | reverse complement strand
GATTTCATCAACCTTATGTTTCCACCAATCCTTTACTTCAGGTAACAGGGGATCAGCCGTTTCCATTTTGCCCAATTCTATTGGGGCACTGAAACGGGCCGTTAAATAAACCTTGATACCATATGGCCTCATTACATCCGCTACAGCTTTTACTTTCTCTATGTAATCAGGTCTGAGTACAAGAGCATTGGAATTTACATTAGTTAATACAGTTCCATTTATTCCGATAGAGGCATTGGCCCTGGCATAGTCATGATACCGCTGTGGAATAAAATGAGGCAATTTGTGCCAGTCCCAAATCGAAAATCCGGCATATCCACGTTCTACGGTTCTGTCCAGATTATCCCAGTGGTTTAGCATACGTACATCGAGTTTGGGGCTTTCCACTACCAGAAGATTTTCAATATTCTGATGGGTTTGAATCAATCTAAGAAAATGAAATACACCATAGAGAACCCCAACATCCTCATTCCCGGCAATAACAATCACCTTTTTTCTATTCAGCTTTCCGGAAAAAATGACGTAACCTTCCTTACCCGCTGCGGCTAGATTTTCTTCCAGGTTCAAAGATTTTAAGAGAGCTTCCTTACCTTTCCCAAGGATAATCATATTGTTCTTGTAAACTCCTTTTTTCTCGTTGACTGACTCGTCTAATAAACCGGTCAAACCATATTGTAACTCTGAAGAGGCAATGTCCAGGGTTGAGGAATTTCCCAAAGTGACAAAACCTTTCAGTTTTTTCATATAA
The DNA here is from genome assembly GCA_008501835.1 of Bacteroidota bacterium. Taxonomy (GTDB): domain Bacteria; phylum Bacteroidota; class Bacteroidia; order Chitinophagales; family Saprospiraceae; genus BCD1. The sequence goes on along the minus strand of QQUB01000684.1, from coordinate 10,885 downwards.
TCTTTCCTGATCACTTCATTTTGGATCTTATCATACCTCAACCACAAACGATACCCATCTTCTGCAACAACGTCTGCCATAAAAACAAAAAGGAAAATAAAGGGAAGCAATGTATTTTTCATTTTGATACTATTTGTCACTTATGATAATTAGAAACCATTACTGTTAAATGGTAACCACTTGAGTCCAAAAAACGTAAACAAATGATATAATAATTTTGGCTAAGCTAAAAAAAATTTCCATTTACACAATCGATTGCGTTATTTTTTTTGATTTTCTTTGTATATTCCATCCTGTTTAGAGATTTGGGAATAGATCTATTGCGAAAATTTGCCTGATGAAGAAGAACAAAACCGTTACGATACACGACCTGGCCAGAGAATTAAATGTGTCCGCTTCTACTGTTTCAAGAGCATTGAAGGAGCATCCGAGCATTGGTAAAAAAACTATTCAGGCTGTAAAAGAGCTCGCCCAGAAAAGAGGATACCGCCCCAACCGGCTTGCAGTGAGTTTAAGAAGTCAAAAGTCCCATACAATCGGAGTGATGGTTCCCCTGATCAACCGCCCGTTTATTTCATCTTTAATTCATGGTGTAGAGGAAGCTGCCAGAGAAGCCGGATACCAGGTGATTATCACTCAATCTCATGATAGTTATGAGATGGAAAAAGACAACGTTCAGGTAATGTTTGACAGCCGCACCAGTGGTTTGATTGTTTCTCTGGCGATGGAAACTGAAAATTGCGAACATTTCAGTCCATTTCTAGACAACAACATACCCATAGTTTTTGTAGACAGGGTTCCCGAAAAGATGAAATGCCACAAAGTGAGCATTGATAACTACAATGCAGGGTTTAAAGCAACAGAGCATTTGATTGAACAGGGGTGTCAAAGAATCGCTCATTTTAGCGGGGCATCTCATCAAAACATATATAAGGAGCGACTAAGAGGTTACCTGGATGCCCTTGAGCACCATAAACTCCCTGTTGATGAATCGCTCATTTTAAAAGGTAAAGTTTTAAGCGCTGAAGAAGCTGTTAACTTAACCGAATATCTGCTGGATCTCCCCTCACCGCCTGATGGAATTTTTTCTGCCAATGATACCGCTGCGGTGAGTGCCATTCAATACGCCAAATCAAGAGGTGTAAAAATCCCGGAAGAGCTTGCTATCATTGGGTTTAATAACGATCCCATTTCTATGATAATTGAACCTCAGCTTTCCACGGTGAGTCATCCATCAGTCAATATGGGTAAACTGGCATTCAAAAAAGCACTGGAGCTAATCGAACCAGGAGAAGCTGCTCACATAATTAAAAATCAGTCTATTGAACTGGATACCGATATCATCGTTAGAGCATCCTCTTTCAGAAATCCTACATAACATAATTCAATATTTAACCTCCTCTACCAGCAATTTTTAACATACCATATTCTTTAGTTAACGGTTACGCGATTATCCATTGGAAAGGTTGAAAAACAATATTGGATAAACTAGTTTTACTATCACCCGAGTATATCCAAGGGTTAATTGAGAATTCAATAAACTATCTACAAACCTTCCAAAAATGAATATCAATCGGTTAATCGTTTTTTTCTGCTTTGTTTGTACCCTCACGGCTACTCATGCCCAACAATCTAACCTATGGTCAATAAAAATGGCTGAGTCCATCATGCAGGATCATCCGAATCATTACGGGAACTGGGATTATGTAACTGGAACCGTTTTGCGCGGATTTGAGGAGTTATGGCAGGAATCAGGAGATGAACGTTATTTCAACTATATTAAAAGCACGGTAGACTATGTGGTTTATGAAAACGGCTACATTAGTGATTACAATATCTCGGCTTACAATATTGATGAGATAAACGAAGGGCGCATGCTTTTACTGCTGTATCAGACAACGGGTCAAGAGCATTACAAAACCGCGGCTGACCTGCTAAGAAGTCAGTTGGAAGACCATCCGCGTACTTCGGAAGGAGGATTTTGGCACAAACAAATATATCCCTGGCAAATGTGGCTGGATGGCCTATATATGGGCAGCCCGTTTTATGCAGAGTATAGTTTGCTCTTTGATGAACCGGAAGGGTTTGATGATGTGGTTCTCCAACATGTTTTAATGGAAAATCATTCCCGTGACTCATTAACTGGTCTTCTCTACCACGGTTGGGACGAAAGCATGAATCAAGAATGGTCAGATCCCGTTACGGGTCAATCTCCCAGTTTCTGGGGCAGGGCCATAGGATGGTATGCAATGGCCCTTGTGGATGTACTTGATTACATTCCTGAAGACCATGAAGGAAGGGATACCATTATTTCCATCATCAATCGGCTGGCTGAGGGCATGTTCGCTTACCAGGATGAAACAGGTACCTGGTGGCAGGTGATTGATAAAGCCGGGCAGCAGGATAACTACCTGGAATCATCTGTTACCTGTATGATGGTTTATTCCATGGCCAAGGCCATACGGAAGGGATATATTTCCAACAGTTATTTACCGGACGTTTTACGAGCTTACCATGGGGTGATCAATGAATTCATCACCTTCAACTCCGACAGTACCATCAACCTGATACAAACCTGCACCAGCGCTGGTCTGGGCGGGAATCCATACCGGGATGGCTCCTACGATTATTATGTCAATCAGACTACCATCAGTGTTAATGACGGAAAAGGCCTGGGACCTTTTATCACGGGTAGCGTGGAAATTGAAAGAATGTGTTTGCCTGACAACCTTGAAGTACAAACTTTATCCGATTCAGGTTTGATGTTGAGTTGGGATCCATTTCCTCCTTATTTTGACAGCCTGGAGATATTCAGATATAACGGTTCAGATTATGTTGCCATCCAAACCATTCCTGCTACAGAAAATTCATTCCAGGATACAGATTTGTTCCCCCTTACTATTTATCGATACAAAATTCGCCCTGTAATAGAAGGTATCTATGGTATTTTTTCACAAAGTGTTAGCGCCTCAACACTTGGAATGGGAGGAACCCCTGCCTTACCCCTGAATCCTCATCCCGCAAACGGAGCCGATGAAGTTGATATTTCGGCTCAGCTTTCATGGCAAAAGGGAGAAGGTGCCGAAGTACAAAAAATATATTTTGGCACATCAAATCCTCCTCCCCTGGCCGGAAGCCAGACAGGATCTTCTTCATTTGACCCAGAAATACTGGAGGAAGGCACAACCTATTACTGGCGCATAGACGGTGTGAATAACTCCGGGACTACAGAAGGTGACCTGTGGACTTTTTCCACTAAATCAGCTCCTGACCTGATTGCACACTGGCCACTGGATGAAGGTACAGGAAATATTTTATCAGATGTGCAAGGGAATAATAATGCAATGCTCTTTAATACAGATCAGGAAGCCTGGCAAACTCTTGGAGAAGAGCCTTACCTTTCCCTTGATGGTGTTGATGATTACGGACAGGTATCACACCAGGAGATCCTTAATTTCGGAGCCAATTCTTTCAGTATTTCTTTCTGGCTAAAACAAGAGGTTCAGGATAAAGCCATGCGCTATATTATAAAAGGAACTCATTACCCTCCCGGTTCAGGAAAACGTTACGAAGTATTCCACCACCAGAATAATCAAATCAGATTTACCATCGATGATGATCAGGTTAAAACTTCACTTAGTCTTCCAAATACGGATTTCGTTACCGGGGAATGGGTCCATGTTGTCGCCGTCCGCGATGTTGTCAATCAATCCTTAAAATTGTACGCGAACACACAATTAAAAGGAGCGATCAATGACAATACCGGGAATATTTCTCAGCAGGAAGATCTGTTTATCGGGCTATCTCCAGACGAGGAAAACAATTATTTTGAAGGAGGCATTAACGATATAAGGTTGTTTAACTTTGCCATTAAAGACTCTTTAATACAAGCGCTTTACTCAGAGAATCTTCCCACCTCGAATGATTCAGAATTACCTAAGCAGGATATTAAACAACTTAATATATTCCCCAGTCCTGCTGACAATCAGGTTGAAATTCGGTTTGACATTACCGAAAAGACGAGTGTCAAACTATTGATATATACCCCTCATGGTCGGCTGGTTTCGACCCTTTTGGATGAAATCAAAATGCCAGGAAAATATAAACACAACTTCACCACCGAAAACCTGCCTTCCGGCATTTATTTTGTAAGATTAGATACTGATCAGGGTCATCAGGTCAGGAAATTGGTGATAAAAAAATGATAATAAACCCTTTACCAGATTCAGTATGAATTGTTAAAGTATGCGCTTAACTTGTGAAAATTGGAATAGCGCCTTGTAGGTAATTGAGGTACTTTTGTAAAGGAAGAAATCGCTTATTAAACCACCATAAATGGATAATTTAAACTTTTTTTCATTAGCAAATAAAACGGCCATTGTTACAGGCGCAAGCAGAGGTTTGGGGCAAGCAATTGCTGTTGGATTAGCGAAAGCCGGAGCCTTGGTAATTTGTAGCAGTTCAAGGCCCGGAGGATGCAATTCCACCCTAAATATAATTAAGGAATCCGGAGGTGAAGGTCATGAAATTCCTGCCAATCTTAGTGACAGGCAGGAGGTTGAGCATTTGTTTCGTGAGTCTTTGAAAATATCTCCAAAAATTGACATTCTTGTCAATAACGGAGGGACAATAGAAAGATTTCCGGCCCTCGAATTTCCTTTGGAAGCATGGGACAAAGTTTTGGAAATAAACCTCACTGCCCCCTTCTTACTGAGTCAGTTAGTTGCAGGAAATATGAAAGCCCATGATGGTGGAAAAATAATCAACATAGCCTCTCTGCTCTCCTACTCAGGAGGGATAACAGTGCCGGCTTATACTGCCAGTAAACATGGCATTGCAGGAATCACTAAGGCCTTGGCAAATGAATGGGCAAAGCACAACATTCAGGTAAATGCCATTGCCCCGGGTTATTTCCGGACAGATAATACACAAAAACTACAAGATGACCCAGTGAGATCACAGGAGATCCAGGGTCGCATCCCAGCAGATCGCTGGGGAGATCCAAAAGATCTTCAAGGGGCAGTAATTTTCCTGGCATCCGCTGCCAGCGACTACGTCAACGGCACCATCCTGAATGTGGATGGCGGCTGGATGGCCAGATAAATTTCACTTAAATCAAACTATCAACATGGTTACACCAAAAACAATCGGAACAACAATAACCACCAATTCCAAAAGTCCCAATGACAGGAGGAATGATATACAGGTGATGGTCCCCTTAAAAAATGAAGTTCGAAAAGTAGAGGCTTTTGACGCTACACCAGTTCGAAATACCGTAGAAGAAATAATCACGGAAGAGAATTCGACCTTCAAATTTCTAAGACTCGCCCGAATCCTGCTAGATACGGAAAACAAGGCTTCCAGAACCCTGGGTCAGGAAGAGGCGCTTTACTACGTGAATAGAGGAAGCTGTAATGTTTCTGTGGGTGGCGAAACTTATCAATTGCACAAAGGAGATGTGATTTACATCGGAATTCAATCACAAGTTGAAATTAGCACGGACGATAATTGTGATGTCAGTGAATTCAAGGCTGTAGATTGTAACACCTCCCACCCTGTTCAATTGGTAAAACATACCGACATTGAAGGAACAGAACTCGCAGCTGACCTGGGTAACAAACGTCCGGGTTCACAGCGAACCGTTTTCAAGTTGGTTGATCAAAACATTCAGGCATGCCGATTGCTGTTTGGCGACACCTATATGGCTAACAGAGGCGGAGTAGGTAGCTACCCTCCTCACTTCCACGGACCGGATGGACCTCATGGTTTAGGCATGAAGGCCAAGGAAGAAATTTACCATTTCCGCTGTGAGAGTGATATTGAGGGGGATGTTCCTTACGTCTTGCAAAATTGCGCTTTACCTGAAGAAAAGGTTAATGTCTACGCACATGTTTTTGACGAAATGGCCATTAATGTGACCCCGACCTATCATGACACAATCGCCCCTCCTTCCGTGGATTTCATGTTTACCTGGTGTCTGGCCAGTTTTCAGGAAGGACATCGCGACTGGGCAGAAATCTTTAATAAACCCGGTTTCGAAAATGAATGGTAATCCTGTAAAACAGGATCGTTATAAAAGGTTATATGGTGTATTGTAATTTGTTTTTTTCTACTACCTTTTCAGTCCCCCTTTTTTGCAGTTTTTCCAGGTATTAGAATTAACAGATGGTTCGAATGGAAGTCGTTTTATCCAAACGCTTCCATTTTTTTATTTCCGGAACTAAACACCACTGAAGGCACTAAACCCGCCATCAACAGGGATCACTATTCCAGTAACGAACCTGGCCCCGTCACTGCATATCCATGCTGCTGTGCCGTGAAGATCTTCGGGTTCACCAAAACGGTTCATCGGCGTATTGGAAATGATAGACTGACCCCTTTGAGTCAAAGTACCATCCTCGTTTAATAGGAGTTTTCTATTCTGTTTAGCTATAAAAAAACCCGGAGCCAGGGCATTGACCCTGATTCCATCACCATATTTTACGGCCAGTTCTACTGCCAGCCATTGGGTGAAATTTTCAAGGCTGGCTTTTGCAGCTGAATAACCCACTACCCTTGTTAATGGCAATGTTGCTGCTATGGAAGAAACGTTGAGGATACAACCCTTTTTATTCATCGCCATTACCTCTCCAAAGACCTGAGAAGATTGAACAGCACCATATAAATTCAACCGAAACACCTGATCAAATGCCTCCATTGGCATATTAAAAAAAGACTGATCAGGTCCTACAACAGCTGCTGACATGTTCCCTCCTGCCCCATTGATTAAAATATCAATCTGCCCCCAGGTTTTCACCATCTTATCTCTGGCAGCCAGAAGTTGATCAATTGCCAACACATCAGCAATCAGCGGAATGGCCTCTCCTCCGCGTTCTAAAATTTCTTCAACCTTCTGATGGACAGTATCATGACTCCTGCCTAAAATGCCTACTTTAACTCCGCTGGAAGCAAAGTATTCAGCAATGGAACCACATAAAACCCCTGCTCCTCCTGTTATGACAGCGGTTTTATTTTCTAAGCTATTGCTCATTTATTATTGTTTAATGAACTTATCAAATGTATTTGGACAAGGAAGTTCTAAAAATTACTCACCCGGCTATAATAAGGGATCTTAATTTTTTTCCGCCAGGCCTGCAGAAAATGTTTCCAGGAATTCTGATGGGCTTTGTCCAAACTCTTTTTTAAAAGCCCGACTGAAAGAATTAGGCAAATCAAAGCCAACACTATAGGCAACTTCCGCAATGGTCATTTTATTTTGCAATAAAAGATCTTTGGCACGCTTCATCCTAAAAGATTTCAAAAGGTCTGCAGGTTTCTTACCGGTTATTTGTTTGACCTTTCGGATAAAGTGCATATGACTGAGGTGTACCTTCTCACACATTTTATTGACGTTAAAGGCCGAATCATCAATATGCTCTTCCATTAATTCGACCAGTCTTGTGAATAAGGCTTCATCCGGTGAGGTAAGGTTAACCTTTTGGGGAGTCAATTTAAAATCACGGGCCAGTTTTTCCTGAAGAGACTTTTTCTGGTTCAGAATATTTGAAACTTTCATTTGAAGAATCTTCGGGCTGAAAGGTTTAGTAATATAATCATCTGCTCCTACTTCATAACCCTCTACCTTTTGATCAGGTAGTGATTTGGCTGTAATCAAAATTACCGGCAAATGGCTGGTGGCCAATTCAGTTTTGATTTTATTACAAAACTCCAGTCCATTCATTTCAGGCATCATAACATCACTGAGGATCAGGTCCAGGGTATGATTTTCTGCTATTTTCAGGGCCTCTTTGCCATTTTCTGCGGTAATTACGTGGTATTCGTTCTGCAACAGCCCTTCAATGAAAGTAATCATATCCAGGTTGTCCTCAACCACCAAAATCCTTGGTCGGTTAGATAACATTTCGATTTTGGAAAAATCAGTAGTGGAAGCCTGTGCCACTTTTTGAAAATCAGCAAGTACAGAATTGATTTCCTGATGGGCAAATTGGTAATCCTTTTCCTTAATGTACTCATCACCGCAAGCGGCATCAACTTCAAGGTCTGCAGGAAGAAAAACATCAAACTGGCTACCTTTCCCGGGAGTACTCGACACCCTGATAACCCCTTTGTGGATTTCAACAAGATCCTTTATATAAGAAAGACCAATTCCGGAGCTTTCATTAATTCCGGAGATATCATCTGTATGGTAATAACGTTCAAAAATATGCTCTATCGCCTCTTTTGATATCCCCTCTCCGGTATCCTTTACACTCAGGTAATAATACCCCTGACACGATAAAGGAAGATCAAAATCGACGGCATCCACCCTTTCAAGGTACAAATTGATCTTCCCACCATCCGGTGTATGCTTAAAGGCATTGGATAAAAGATTAACCGCTACCTTCTCTACTTTATCCGCATCTAACATGGAGACATCTCCCTTGCAAGACGTCTTAAAAATCAGGGGAATGTTACGTTTCCTGGAAAGGTTTTGAAAAAGATCAACAATGTCAGAAAGAAATTCAGAAAGATTAAGTGATTTCAATTGAAGGTCAAGAGAACTGTTTTCAATCTTTCTCATTTCCAACAGTTGGTTAATGAGTTTCATCAACCGGTGAGAATTTCGCTCGACAATTTCCAAAAGTTGTTTTCGCTCCATTTCGGAAAAAGTATTATCAAAATCCTTTAGTTGTTCAAGAGGCCCTAAAATAAGGCTCAGGGGAGTTCTCAATTCATGGGAAATGTTAGTAAAAAAATTGAGCTTTGTTTTGGACAATTCTTCAACCTGAACCACCATTTCCTCCAGTTTATCACGCTGGAACTGGATTTCAAAATTTTGTTCCTCAAGATTTTGATTGGATAACTCAAGGGAGTTTTTTTGAGCCAGAATAAGCTCTTGCTGTTTTAAAATTTCATCATTTTGGGATTTAATCTTTTCTCCATTAATCTGGAGTTTCCAATTGGCTTTTTTAAGACTTTTATTCAGTTTTTCAAGCTTTTGCTTTTTAGTCAGGATGTTATATCCGAAAATACCGATTACCAATAAAAACATGGAGACAAGACTAATGAACCATCCCTGCTTCCAAACTGGAGGTTTGACCCAAAATTCTACAACCGCAGGTGTTTCATCCACATTAAAACCCATGTCCATTGCTCTAACCTGTAATTTGTAATTACCGCTGGAAAGACTTAAGAATGTATGATGCTGATCATTAGTGAAAGGAGACCAGGCCCCTCCATTGATTCTGTAGGAATAAGCAAGTTTTTCAACCGGAGACTCTCCAAAAAAGTCTTTTCCTTCCCAACGTATCAACGTATTACCGTCGGGAGAAACTTCGGGATTAAAAAAAGTAATTTCTGTTTCGGGAGGAATATCATCCGGCAAATACCTGTACGTAATATAGTTTTTATAAGACCGTTGTTGGGTTTTGTTATGGCTAAATGCTCTTCGCTTCCATCCCCGATCTGATTTATTGATCCAGATAGCTCCATCACTGCAGTGTCTGATGTTCCCGCCTTCAAAATCCATATTCATCTCTTCCGGAAAGATATTGTTCGACCAGCGTTCCCCATCAAACCGGCAAATGTCGTTTTCCGTGGCGACCCAAATGCAATCATCTGAGACCGCATCAATGCTGATAATTGTATTATTGGTTAACCCTGACTCTGTGTTAAAGTTAATCCAGTTTTGACCATCAAAAATGAAAATTCCATAAAATCTTGACCCAACGACTAATTGATTTTCGGTACTGGTCACAATATTTACGAACTGCCTCAATTGCTCCATTTCAGGCTGTTGCCAGGATCCTCCATTATAGAACAATAAGCTGCCACCACCCAACCAGATCCGTCCATCCGGTGACTGTCCGATGCCATAAGCATTGGATTGATTCAATCCATTTTCGTGATACTTGAAATGTTCCCAAATAAGGTCATCGGCGGTGGGATCTTCCAATTTTAAAACGCCACTAAGATGTCCTTTATCTGGTTCGGCATCAACTGAAGCACCAAACCACAGTGATCCGTCTTTAGCTTCAAAAACGGCACGATAATCAATTCCCCAGGATAATTCAGGATGTAATTGTTTGTGCCAGCGCCCATTGTGAAGATAGGCAGTTGCGGCTACCCCGTTGTGGGATCCTGCAGCCCAGACCTGGCCTTTTGATGTTGACAGTAAGGTTACCGGTGCATCGATCAATCCATCTTCAGTATTCCAGGCTATCCACCGGTTTCCGTTTTTGGAAATGGCCTTTCCATGTACATCCAAAAACCATTGTTCATCCGATCCAACCTCACATTGGTAATTCAAACCAACATAGGTGATCCACCGATCAGGGGAATAATCCAGCAGGTAGGCTTTAGATTTAAATCCGGATATCCACAATTTATTTTCACGGCTCCTGAAAAGCTTAAGTTTGTTCGCCGGGATCTGAAATTGAGGAGAATTGTACAATGCCCATTCACCGTCTTTATAAGCATACAACTTACCTAATGAACCGATCCATACAGTACCATCTGTAGACTGAACAATGTCCGCTGTATATTCATCCCCACCAAAAAAGTCACTCAGTTTAATATTCCGCCAGGATTTTCCGTCAAAAATATTAATGCCTGTTTTATAGGAAGAATTAGTTACCCAAATTTCATGATCTGTCGTTTCAATCATGGTTTGGGTCTCACGGAACTGAATATCTCCCTCAGACTGGAATAACTGATAATTTATGATGTAAGGAGAGGCAGTATCGGAAGGCCGGAATTTGAGCAAATACCCATAATCACCAATAATTAACGAGAACCAGACATATCCATTATGGTCTACCAATATATCCGATACAATAGTAAAATCATTCCCTCCAAGGACTTCTTCAGTAACTCGTATCCAGTTGAAATCCAATGAGTCCTTTTT
>QQUB01000112.1 GCA_008501835.1 Bacteroidota bacterium | reverse complement strand
CAGTTACTTCAGATATCTTTTTGACTATTTATGCAGGTGCTCCCGCAGCTGTTACATTGACAACGCCTGCTAATAATCCACAAGGCGAGGTACTTTCTCCTCCATTCAGCTGGGAAGCCATCACCGGTGCAACAAATTATAATTTTGTTCTGGCTTCTGATCCGGATTTCATGAACGTTATTTACGATTTGGAAACTCAGAACACAGATATTCAAACGGGATTGCTCGAGTCAGAGACAACCTATTACTGGATGGTAACAGGATCAAACATTTGTGGTATTGGCTCCTCTTCAGAAGTTTTCAGTTTCACCACCTCCGCCATTTCCTGCGGACAGGTAACAGCTGCGGACCTCCCTGTTGACATTTCAGATTCAGGAGAAGTTACTATAACCTCTCAAGTAAATGTCAACCTGCAAGGATTGATCTCCGATGTAAGGATTGACAACCTCGATATTCCTCATACCTGGGTGGGAGACCTTACGGTTACCCTGACATCCCCTGAAGGAACCATTATTACCATTTTTGACAGACCTGGAGTTCCGGGAAGTTTTTATGGCTGCGATGGAGATAACATACTCGCCAATTTCTATGATACAGCACCTAACAGTTCTGATGATTTTGAAAATGCCTGTGATGGAGGGACTCCTTCCATTGGTGGCGACTATCAGCCAATAGATGCATTTAGTACGCTTATTGGCGAAAGCGCTGTTGGCCCCTGGACACTGACCGTTTCCGATGCTTTTAATCAGGATGGAGGAGAATTATCCAATTGGGACCTTACCATCTGTACAGCTGTTCCGGAAGAAGTAGCTTTATTCTCTTCTGAAGATACTTTTTCAGACTGTATGGATCAATCTGTGACTTTTGATATCCTTGCCGGAACCGGCTTTACTGGAGAGACCATTGATCTTTCGGCAGAAAATCTACCTGAGGGTGCCTCTGTTGAATTCAGTATGAATCCAATTGCACCGGGGGAATCAGCAACAGTAACCATTTCCGGTGCAACTGTTGCAGGAACTTTTGCCATTGCCATTATTGGAAATGATGGTACTAATATGGCTTCACTGCCAATATTCCTTGACTTAGTTGGACCACCATCTCCTGCTAACTTGATGGCTCCTGCTAACGGGGCTACAGATACACCAACCGGGCTCACATTGAACTGGGAAGATGCTCTTGATGCAAACAGCTACACAGTTACTGTCGCTTCGGATCCTGATTTCAACAATATTATTGTCAGCAATACTCAAGTTAATGCCAGCTATCCACTTTCAGGTCTTGATTACGGTACTACTTACTACTGGACCGTTCAAACCATCGGCATGTGTGGAAGTACTGAAGCTACCGAAGCTTTCAGTTTCACCACTGTTCCGGATGTGAACGTGGCTGTAAATCCTGTTCAGGAGTCGGCATGTTTGACTGATGAGTTAGAATTTGACATTGAAGTGGGCCCTGGGTTCTCAACACCACTGGCCGTTAATTACTCTACTTCTACCGGAGAAATGCTCACAGTTAATTATAGTGTTGATCCTGCGAATGTTACTCCAGGATCTACAATAACAGCAACGGTCAGTGGATTCGCGTCCATTTCAACTGACCTTTTCGAGCTGACATTTACTTTTGATGATGGCACTTACACTTCTGAAACTTCTGCACAGATCGCCCTGGAATATGCTCCTGGTTTACCTTTACAGACATTCCCGGCAAACAATGCATCTTTCATGGACCCGAACATTACCTTGTTGTGGGACGGAACGGAAAATGCGGAAGAATACCTGATCGAAGTTTCAGACAGTGACCTTTTTGAGAACATCGTCGAATCAGCAACCGTTTCAGGAACGCTTTACTCTTTGACCAATATTACTGAGCCTGGTATTTATTACTGGAGAGTTACGGCATTAAATGGATGTGGAAGCTCCATTACTTCTGCATTGACATTTGCCTACACACCAAACTCCACGCAGGACTTTGATGGCAGGACAGTAAGTATTGCACCTAACCCAACTTCGGGAGAACTCAACATTCAATTATCCGAGGCTGTCGATTACCGGGTAACTGTCGAAATTTTCAGTATTGACGGAAAAGTTATCCAATCACAATTCCTGGATAAAGGCCAAAACAATATTCAGCTTGATTTGAATGATTATGCCTCCGGAGTTTATCTGTTAAAATTAACCGACGGAAATGCACGACTTACAAGAAGAGTGATTGTTCAGGAATAAACTGAACTCAAATAATACTACAAAAGGCTGGCGAAATACTTCGCCAGCCTTTTTTTATTACAATCGGGTGATAAACCCTTAACTATACGCCTAATTCCAAACTCCTAAAACGCCACTTTTTTCCAGCTTTTTAACCTGATTCACAACTTCCTGATTAACCTTCGGAGCAAATGCGGGAACCGCCCCGCGGTCATCAAAGATCTCAACCTGTAATTCTTTGGCAAAAAGCTTAGCCAGATCACCAAGGTTTCGGGCAAATCGATCATTTTTCCCCATTGCCATAAATAAGTCGATAACTCCCGTCCGGATCATCTCGTATTTATCAGACTTCATCAATAACTTCCGGGTAGATTTTCCTTTGATCGGCATGCCGGCTCTTTGCAGTTTATCTTTTATCCTGTCAAGCGAATATCCCAAAATACTGGCGCGATACGACCACCAATTATTAGCATTGCCTCCATTGCGATCTTCATATACTTTGAGGTGTTGCTGTTCAGCAGCTTCCTGGCAGGAAACAAGTCCAAGGGTTTTGGTCAACTCAATAACTGCCACTACCTGATCATATGTGAGCAGCTCGGCATTCTCCACTTTATCTTCAATAGAAAATAACCACTTGGCATATTTCTGCTTTACCTTACTCCTGGAATTAAGTGTGATCAATTTAGCCAGCTCCACGGACAGATAATGATCATCCAGAATCGGGTTGTTCTTGATCT
>QQUB01000146.1 GCA_008501835.1 Bacteroidota bacterium | reverse complement strand
ATTGAAATTAATTAAATAACCGCCGAAAGTGAAATGTTTTATGTTGTGGGGAAAGATTGCCTAAAAAGGTACTGTTTCAGGTTTCAGGTTCCAGGTTTCAAGGGTTGTTGATTTTTAAGGATTTAGAGGATTAAGATTCAAGAACTGACCAACCCAAACTCTAAACTCTAACACTTCTGCATTTTGAATTCTACATTTTGCATTTTAAATTGTTAAAAAAATAATCGGCGTTTATTTTTTTTAAACCAATAAGGCACGAGTACTCTTTCCCCGCACTTTTGTTACCAACATGAGACCCCTAACGGGTTCGAGGTAGATTTTACAAGTACAGGGTATACCATTCAAAAGAAATGTCCCAACCATTGGACTAAAGTCTGAATCCTTCCCTCACTGAAGTTTATGGCCTCAATCGCCGAATGATTCCAGCTACTCCGAAATTAGCATAAAGAGAAAAATTCGAGACTTTTTCACCAAAACCTAACAAAAATCACCATTTCTTATTTAGAATTAATCAAAAAAAGGGACTAAAATCAAATCTTTTTCCTAACCAAAGCTTTACTTTTGTTGTTCAAATTAGAAAAGTTGTTGCTGGTATTTTATTTATCCAACTCAAAAACCAGCAACTAAAATCAAATAAACAACAAAACATGGCAATTGACACATCGGTCATTATCAAAACACTCGCACAGGTTATAGACCCGGGCTCAGGCCAGGACCTGATCACCATGAGTATGGTAAGAGACCTCGTTATCGAAGGCAACAAAGTGAGTTTTGTCGTAGAGGTACGCAAACTCGACAACGAAAAGAAACAACAATTGAATTTTGCCTGCATGGAGGCCATTCAAAGTGTATATCCTGAAGCAGATGTACACGTTCATATGGCTCAACAGGGACAACCTCAAGGTACTCCGCAACCAGGTATGCAGCAAAACTTCCCACCGCCCAATCCACTACCACAAGTGAAAAATGTCATTGCGGTCGGTTCCGGTAAGGGAGGCGTAGGAAAATCTACGGTATCTGTAAACCTGGCACTGGCTCTTAAAGCTACCGGTGCTAAAGTAGGACTGATTGACGCTGACCTTTACGGACCTTCCATTCCGACTATGATGGGACTCAAAGGCCAAAGACCACAGGTGCAGGATGTTTACGGATCTCCAAAGATCGTTCCTCTGGAAGCTTATGGCATCCCTTTGATCTCTATTGGTTTCATCGTTGATCCTGAGCAGGCAGTTGTTTTGCGCGGACCAAGACTTGCAGGAATTTTGGGTCAATTTATCAATGATTGCATTTGGCCGGAACTGGATTACCTGCTCATCGACCTGCCTCCGGGTACAGGGGACATTCAACTTACACTTGTACAAAGCATTCCGGTTACAGGTTCAATTATGGTGACCACCCCGCAGGATGTTGCAGTAGATGACGCTCTCAAAGCTATGAACATGTTCCTCAATCCATCGATCAATGTTCCTACTCTCGGGGTTATCGAAAATATGTCCTGGTTCACTCCCGAGGAATTACCAGACAATAAATACAAGATTTTTGGAGAAGGTGGTGGTCAAAAGCTGGCAGAGTACGGAAAAACGGAACTATTGGGCCAGATCCCAATCGTTATGGGAGTAAGAACAGGAGGAGACAATGGTAAACCTGTCGTATTAAATGACGGAAACCCGGCCTCTGATGCATTCAAAGTGATCGCTCAAAACGTGATCAACAGAATTGCCTGGAGACACCAGAACCTCGATCCAACAGAAAGAGTAAAGATTACCACACAGTAATGTTGAAATAATAAGCGCCCCCTAAAACCGGGGACCTATTATTTTATCGTTATTATAAAATTATTAATTATGCAAACAACTGAAAGGCAGGAATTACTCGAAAGGGTGAATGGCGCTTTGGATACCGTTCGTCCCCACCTTGCCATTGATGGCGGGGATGTTGAGGTAGTTGAAGTTACCGATGACATGATCGTAAGGATCAAGTGGCTAGGCAACTGCCAGGGGTGCAATATGTCAGAAATGACCTTGCGCGCCGGACTGGAACAAGCCATTAAAAACAGTATCCCTGAAATCCAGGGAGTTGAAGAGTGGAAAGAGTAGGCTGGTTGCTGGTTGCTGGTTTTTTAAATTACCAGAAATATTATTTTTTGAAAAAATAGTATTTCTGCATAACCGTCAGTAATGACAAGAAAAGCGCTTTTTGAGCAGATTATTTCCAAACGTAGCTACCTATGTGTGGGATTGGATACGGATATCAATAAAATTCCAAAACATCTGCTCAGGGTAGAAGATCCGGTTTTTGAATTCAACAAGGCTATCATTGATGCTACAGCCGATCTGTGCGTAGCTTATAAGCCGAACATCGCGTTTTATGAAGCTATGGGAGCCAATGGCTGGCAATCGCTTCAAAAAACCCTGGATTATATTCCGGACACCCATTTTACCATAGCTGATGCTAAACGCGGCGATATTGGTAATACATCTAATCTTTACGCGAGAGCTTTTTTCGATAATATGGATTTTGATTCTGTAACCGTTGCCCCTTACATGGGTGAAGATTCGGTGAAACCATTTCTTGACTTTGAAGGAAAGTGGGTCATCCTGCTTGCGCTTACCTCCAATAAAGGCAGTCAGGATTTTCAGTTTATCCAGGATGGTGAGGATCAAAAACCATTGTACGAAAAGGTTATGCGAACTGCTTCGACCTGGGGAAGCCCGGAAAATCTGATGTTCGTCACAGGGGCTACCCACCCTGAAAAGTTCGGTGAACTCAGAGCAATCGCTCCGGATAATTTCTTCCTGGTACCAGGCATCGGTGCCCAGGGTGGAGACCTTCAGGCTGTGAGTAAATTTGGCATGAATGATCATGTAGGACTTTTGGTCAATTCCTCCAGAGGAATTATTTATGCCGGACAGGGCGAAGATTTTGGGGAGAAAGCGAAGC
>QQUB01000199.1 GCA_008501835.1 Bacteroidota bacterium | reverse complement strand
GGAAAAAGCAGATTCCGATTTAAAAATGGGAAAACCGTACTCACCGAATTCATTCGGTGCGCCGAGCCGAATGAATTCGGCGAGTACAAATTAAGAAGAAAGATATTGAGTTAATATGGCTAAGGTCCGGCTAAACATCAAAATCAAACCACAACCAAAATGATAGACTTTATTGGAATTGAGCTGATAATTTTCCATGATTTACCTGTTCAAAGCATCAACTTAAATTCAAAAGACAAATTTGAATTAGAGTTAATAGTAACTCCATATAATGAGGAAACTGCATCATACGATTTGATTAAGTTATCTTTTGCAGATTTCCAACATTTAAATATTGGAAAAATTGAAATGATTAAAGATTCTGAATTGGAAATCACATCATTTGACTACTATATGAAAGATGAACTGTTTCATGGAAAAATGATTCTTTCTATGGGGTATGCAAAACCAGTCTTCAATATCGATTTTGCCTGTAAAAGAGTGTATGTTAATTAGGTTGTTGGGGTTTTATTTAGATGGTCCCAGCCAAATTTTGTTAAACCCAATGAATATCCATATCACCCTCAGTAATAAAAAATCACACCATCAAAGCATTTCATCCTGGAAAAAATTTATAAATTGTTCACCCTAAAACGAGCTGCCTGTTGTGCAGCCTGGGTGTTAACTATTTGAAATTTTACCAAACGAATGGCCAATCAACAAAACGGGAATCACATTAAAACAGAACTCAGCCGGGACCTCGGGCTGACTTCCGCATTAGCAATAGGCATCGGTACGATGATCGCCGCCGGTATTTTTACCCTCTCCGGACTAGCGGTCCGTAACGTAGGATCTGCGGCTATCGCTTCCTTCCTTTTAGCAGCGCTTGTAGCTTTATTCACCGCACTTACATATTGCGAATTTGTTTCCATTTATCCCCAAACGGGAGAAGGGTATCTGTATGCCAGAAAGACATTCAAGCCTCCATTCGCCTATTTCGTGGGCTGGTCCCTTTTCCTTGGATATACCTCTTCCTGTGCATTTTATATTGCCAGCCTTTCCAGTTATTTCAATGAATTCATCTGGCACAGTCCTGTAGTGACGTTACCAGGTTTGGTACTCTTATTGGGGCTTACTTTTTTGAATATCAAAGGAACGGAGGAAAGCGGGAAATTCCAGATAATAGTCACGGCAGCTAAAGTTTTATTATTGATCTGGTTTATCATTGGAGGCCTGAAGTTTGTCAATATGGAAGAGGTGATGAACCGGTTCAGCACAGACGTTATGGCCATAGGATCTACAGCTGCGATGGTATTTATCACTTTCTTTGGTTTTTCCGCTATTGCGGCTTCTGCCGGAGAGGTAAAAAACCCCGTTAAAAATATCACCCGGGCTATCTTCATTTCCATGGGAGTGGTTACCGTACTGTACACGGCCGTTGTTTTGGTACTGCTTTTTGCAGGATTGACAGAATATACGGAAGCCTCCATGGGAGATGCCGCCAAGAAATTTCTGGGGCCTATCGGTGGATTAGTGATCATTGCAGGGGCTATTTTCTCTATGGTCTCCGCATCCAATGCATCCATCATGGCCGGATCGAGGGTATTATTATCCATGAGTCAGCTTGGCCATATGCCAAGAGAGCTTGGTATCGTTAATACCAAAACCCGAACGCCCATTATTTCACTTATTCTGGTTGGTGGTGTCATTATGGTGTTTGCTATGATACTTCCTCTGGAGGATCTGAGTTACTTTGCCAATACCGTTTTATTACTGGCTCTTATCACTGTCAACGCAGCCCTGATCGTTCACCGCAAAAAATACCCGGATATTGAGCGCCCATTTAAGGTGCCTTTGGTTCCGTTACTTCCGATTTTGGCTATTATTGCCAATATCTACCTGATCACTCAAATATTCCAACATATAGTTCCATTGCTGCTGGCTGTGGGAGCATTACTGGTCGGAGTTGTATCGTTCATTGTTTGGAAAGGACGCCAAACCGCAGAAGAGGCTATTACAGGATTGTCTTCTCATGTGGCGGTAAGCGAGGGTCGCAGCAGTTGGGACAAAAACCGCCTCAGAGTGCTTGTCCCCATTGCGAATCCTGCCACCATGGAGCGACTGATTCGCCTGGCAGCAGCGATTGCCAAACAAAAAGACGGAGAGATCTTACTGCTTCGTGTACTGACCGTACCCGAACAATTGTCTCCAAGACAATTTGATGCAACAACCTTACAAAAGCATAAAACACTGCTTTACCAGGGCAGAAAAATTTGCGATGAAATAGGTGTACCTTCCCACGGAATTATCCGCGTTGGTCATAATGTGGCCAGAGCTATCCTGGAAACTTCCACAGAGCACTATTGTCAATCAGTCGTGGTGGGGTGGAAAGGTTATACCAATAGCCGGGATCGTATCCTTGGTAATATCACCGATACGCTGGTCCGACATGCTCATGCCGACATCCTTTTGGTGAAATTCGTAGGAGATCAACCAATCAGAAATATCCTTTTACCAACAGCAGGAGGCGAACATGCGCAATGTGCCGAACAGTATAGCGCTGCTTTTGCTAAAGAGTTTGATGGTAGCGTTACGGTAGCGAGGGTTATTCCCGAGCATGCCCCGGCCTCAGAAAAGGAATTGACAGAAGAAATTTTGGAAAAAACGGAAGAAAGGGTTGCCAAAAAGAATGGTGATTTTAAAATCAGTAGTAAGATCCTTTATAATGATTCTATTTCTGAAGGTATTATTAAAGCAGTGAATGATTACGATGTGGTAATGGTAGGTGCTACCCGGCAAAGTATTTATCCACAGATCCTTTTTGGTAATATCCCTGAAGATATTGCCAAGAGGTCAAATAAAACGGTGATCGTGGTTAAACATTATCATCCGATTAAATCATTATTCGGGAGGGTAATGGCTGATTGATCGAAGGGTTAAAGTAAATTTTGGAATGGTTTCGAT
>QQUB01000599.1 GCA_008501835.1 Bacteroidota bacterium | reverse complement strand
CCACGTTGATATCGTCCGTTTGGGTATAGGTCATGGCTTCATCTTCATTGCAAAACAGCAGATCTACACTGGCACCGATCACTTCATCCATTTCATCTCTGAAGAACTTGACCATATTGGGGTCAGAAAAGGTAAGGGCAGTTTTGATTCCAAACTTCTCCGCCACCTTTTTTGCGCGTTTCATTGCCCGGCGGCCACCTTCGGAGGTGATAAGATACCCTTCAATGTAAAGGTATTTGGAGGCTTTAAGGGCTTCCTCATCCAGCTCTCTCTCTGAGAATTCAGAGGTAATACCCAAAAAGGTGTTCATCGTACGATCTGCATCCGGGGTGATCATTACCAGACATTTTCCGGTAATTCCAGGTGTGCGCGGTATGCCGTTGAGATTGGTCTTAACCTGTGCTTCTCCAAGGTCTTTCATGTAAAAGTCACCCATTTCATCCTGAGCAACCTTGCAGGAATAATAACAGCTACTTCCAAACTGGCTTGCAGCGATCAGCGTATTGGCAGCAGATCCGCCACTTTGCTTTTTGGTGACGTGCTTACTCAATGCCATGATCAATTCATTTTGGCGATTTTCCTCCACCAATGTCATTACCCCTTTTTCTACACCATTTGAATACAGGAACTCTTCCGTTACTTCAAATTCCATATCAACCAATGCATTCCCAATACCGTATATATCGTACAATTTTTCCATGATCGTTTTCAAAATTTCCGCAAAGGTAAGTAAATCCTGAACGAATCAAACCTTAAAATAAGAGAGTAATAAGTAAAATTTGAAAAGTATCTGGTTACTTATTCCAATTCATCAAGCGTGTACAGTAAAGAGGATTTGATTTGGTTTTGGGAAACCGTTGCAGATTGCCCATCGATCAGACCTGAATGTATATTATTTTGCAATCCGTTCCACCGGCTCGCCAGCAGGATGGCACTGTTATGGGAATCGTCGTCCATATTTTGAGTGGTAGCCAGTAGTTTTTCAATAGCTTGTTTGATTTTATTTTTACTTATCAGGCTTTTGATCTCTTCAATTCCGGCATTTATTTCCGCCCTTTGGTTGGGGGTTACCTGGCCTTGTGAAGGTGAAGGAGCATGGTAGTGGTTAATGTTAATGGTATCTGCTATCTGTACAGTCCCCTGATTATCCTGGATATTTATGTTGTCCCTTCCAATGTGTTGGCTGTTATCCGTACGATCACCGATCTCGACATTGCCTCCTGCAGAAATATTGCCCTGGACTACATTTTGGCTGTCTTGTACGATATTGGTGATGGATGGACTTATCTTTTCCAGGATGGTAGAAATTTCTATGGCAAAGTTCTCATCTTTTTTGAGAGACTTTTTCAGGACATGGCCCACAACATCTTCATTTTCAATATCTTCTGAAAGTTCGTTTTCGTTTTCTTCAAATTCTTCAATGAAAACGGGTTTCACTTTGTTCCAAAGTTCTGAAAGAGAGGTGTCAGCTGCTTCTTTGATATCATTGGTTATTTTTTCAACCGATTTACTTTTTTTTAAAAAAGGAAGCAGGGTGGAGAAAATACTTTTAGAAAGGGTAACAATATCCATAATTGTTTTTTTGGTTTTAAGTAATGGAAAACAATAACTTTCTCGTTTTAGGCTGCTTCTTTTTAGCCTGAACATCATTAAAAATGCTCGCAAGTCAGTCTGTACAGGATGCCTGTGTTTTTTGCCCCGACACCTTGTGTACGGGACAGGCTCTCTTTCAGCCCCAAAATAATCTACCTTAAAATCGGAAACTTATTATTTCATCAATACGCTTCCAAATTTACAAAAAATTACTTCAAATCCTGCTTTTCCAATAATCGGTAAACAGTGGTAGTATCAAAATGAAAATATGGATCTTTAAAATCTGCAAATTTCCATCCTTCAAACGGGCCAATAAAAACGTCATGGTGATTCTGGTATTGTTTGTAAACCGAATTGTTTGCTTTTGTCATCAGGATTGTCTTCGAATGGCCAGGATCATCAAGCGTTGAGATCAATGAAGTCACAAATGGGGTGGCCCAGGTGATATCCGGTTTGTCAACCGGAGCATCTTTTTCATATAGGGTCAGCTTTGTTTCAGGAATGTTATCAGTTTTTTGCAATAGCTCCCTGTGCCAGCTGACCCGTTGTTCATAGACATGGTGTCGTTGGGAAATGTTGACAATTCTGATAAATACTACTATTGGTAGGGCAATGATCAGGATCTTTCGGTAAGTCTGATTTTTCCAAAGGTCATATAATAATGGAAAGATCAGGAAAACGACCAGGATCCGGTAGAAGCTTTCAGCATGGTATTGATGTAATCCTCTGGCATAGGATAAATTTATGAGCAGTATGTAACCCCAGAAAAAAGCCTGGAACAATGCCATTTTTTTCCAGCTGCGCTTTTTAAAATAAAACCAGGAAATCAATCCCCATAATGGAATGATGAAGAAATAATCAGTCAGGAAATAATTGACCATATTTTTCGTGCTGGAAATACTGAACAGGTTTCCAAATTGCTCCCAAATTCCCCGGGCCATTTTATAACTGGAGGCATCATAGGGTTTAGTGGGTACCAACAGGTGTTTATAGGCCAGGATTATGAAAAAGGCTGCCAATAGTAGAAAATACCAGCGATTTTTTGGGAAGTCCTTTGACCATAGGAGGAAGACCCAGATAAAGAGAAAGGGAATAAAGATCAGCGGATGAAGAAACAGGATGACGGGAAGCAATGGCAGCAAAATCAAAAAATGTTTTGGCTTTAAAGGCATCCATTTCATGGTCATCCCATAAAAGAAAAGCAAAAGAATAATGGCCTGAAGCAACTCCGATTGAGCCCAGTAAAAGGTATGGCTCACCAGCAAGGTAAGGAACAATACAATCCCAAGTCCCATGCGTTTGTGTTTAACACCAAACCACAGGATCAATACACAAATGACAAGTTCCAAAA
>QQUB01000390.1 GCA_008501835.1 Bacteroidota bacterium | reverse complement strand
GCCTTCCAGCGTTCCTTTTTACAATGAGTTTGCGGGCTGAACGAATTATTCTTTCTAATTTGTTATGATATAGAGGATCATTTTGCCCTTTTAAAACTCAACCTAAAATTAAGGATTTTGTTGTGAAGATTGGGCTTATGTTAGACAAGTATGGCTTCTTTTTTGACAGTAATCCCAAATAAGTCTATTTTTGGAAAAATTTTTAAAAGTGATGAGTAAGTATTTTCTTGGCCTGGTGGCCGTTTTTGTATTATTGACCGGTTTTGTAAAACAACCTGATTCAAAAGAGGTTAAAGTCGTTTGTGAAATGGAAGGTTGTGTGGCAGCCTTGAAATTGTACAAGTTCGACGGAATGAATTTTACCCATGTCAAGGATGGAGAAAAAATCGAAAACGGGTATGTTTTTAACGTGCCTAAATCTGAACCTCGCTTCTATTACGTTGGTATGAACGAGCAAATGTTAAGACCTGTGATTCTCGGAACTGAGGATGAGGTAAAACTGACAGGACGTTGTAATCGCATGCGTTCTGCCAGGGTTAATTCAAAGCTTAACAAAGAGTACGACAGACTCAAAAACCAGCTTAACTCCTTTAACCGTAATAAGCAGCAGTTAATTCGTAAGCTGCAACAGACCAGAGTTGAGGAACAGGTCACGAACCTGAAACAACAAATAAAAGTGATAGATGACCAGCAGTTGGGACTGCTCGATTCCCTGGATAAAGCTAATCCTTATTTTGCCAAAGTTGTCGGGTTGAATATTTTCCCGAGTTTTGAAAATTATGGACAGAACTATACCAATGGTCTCGATTACTTTGCCAACGAATTCTTCCAGTTTGCAGATTTTAAGGAAGAGGTTTATGGCCGTTTGCCCTGGACGTACGAAGCTTATAAAAGTTATACCACAACACTTTCAAGCGTTAGTCTTCCGGATGATAAACACAAGCAGATCATTGAAATTGCTTTAAAGAGAGTTCCCGAAGGAACGGATGCCTATAAGTTGGCTATCGGCGGCGTATTGGCAGCTTTGAATCAGAAAAATCACGCTAATTATCCACACTTCGCAAAGATCTTTATTGAAAAGTATAAATCAATTGATGCCAAAGCAGCAGGTAAATTAGAAAATGAAATGCGCCGGAAGCGTGCCCTCATGGTTGGAGGAGAAGCTCCTGATTTTAGCGGCCAATCTCCGGATGGAGAGACGATCAAACTTTCTGATCTGAGAGGAAAAGTTGTATTGATCGATTTCTGGGCAAGCTGGTGTGGTCCTTGTCGTCGCGAAAATCCTAACGTGGTGAAGATGTACAACAAATATCACGACAAAGGCTTTGAAATCCTTGGGGTAAGCCTGGATAGCAGTAAAGAACGTTGGGTAGGAGCAATCGAACAAGATGGCCTGACCTGGCCCCATATCAGCGATCTGAAAAAATGGCAAAGTGAATATGCTGCGCTGTATGGAGTTCGCTCTATTCCTCACACGGTTCTGTTGGATGCAGAAGGCAAGATCATTGCACGTGGATTGAGAGGGATTAATTTGGAGAAGAAGGTAGCAGAAGTTTTGGGCCAGCAATAAATTGTACCCCGCTGGCGGGGTCGAATTTAAGCAAAAGGGAACCCCATTTTGCTTAAATTCGGGGGTGGAAATCCTGGTAGCAGCGAAACCACCCCCAAATTTGACAGGGAAGCTATTTTTATATGAAATGTTTTCCAGTCAAATTTGACCCCGCGAGCGGGGTAAATCTATATTCAAGGGTACACAAAGCAAAAAATCAGTTCCAATCCGTTCGATCAGTCCAATCTGTGTTCCATTAATTCCGCATATTTCCGAATAATCTCCAGCGTCGACTCATCGCTATCAAAAACAGAATACCACCCCTGGTACTCAAAAGGCGGATCGCCGGTAAAATCATCACCTGATTTCCAAAGTGCTTTTTTTCCACTTGGCCTGCCTGCTCCTGCCCAGGCCCAGAAATTACTTCCGGCAACAGGTTGCTCCCTGGTGGCTAACCGATGAATCAAGTCAAAAATTTCCGAATAAAACTCATCTCGCAAGGTAGTTGCTGTTCCGGGTTCATGAAGTTCCATGTCCCGTGCGATACCGAACTCCTCCAATACAACAGGCATATTCAGCCGTTTGGCAATACGGTTGTGTTTTCTGATATATTTCTTAGCCTTCTTTAAAGCTTTTTTATAGGTTTCAGGCTTCTTCGGGTTATACCAGCCCCAGTTTTGAATCCACAGGTGAAAGGTAGCATAATCAACATTTTCAATCCTGTGCTCTTTTTCAAACTTCTTGCTGAAAGGAACAACAACATTGCCATCACTACCAACGCTCACCAGATGATTGGTGTCCAGGCTTTTTATAAAAGCCGCAGTTTCTTTTACCCAACGAAGATAGGCAGGGTAACTGGGCAGTGCTCTCGGTTCATTAGCCAATTGCCAGGAAAGAATTGTCGGATCGTCTTTATATGGGATACCGGTAATGGAGTTAGTGCGGTTAATGATTAGTCGGATGTGATTGCGGAAGGCCTTTTGGGCATTTTCATTTTTATAAAACCGGGCCGAGTATTGCATGAATTTTAACCAGCGCCCATTCTCTGCCGGAGGAGGGTATGGAATTGGTTCGCCGGTATCCCAATTCACATATTGTGCAAAACCCCCGGACCAGGGCCAGTAATTATTCAGACACAAAACCGCAACCATGTCCCGCTTTTTCATTTCTGAAAGCAAAAAATCCAGGCCGATCAACAGGGAATCATTGTACCGTCCCTGTGAAGGTTGAAGTGCGGGTGTCATTCGCCAGGGAGCGGAGTCCGGACCTTCGCTGGCAGCCATTATCCGAAGATTATTAACTCCAAGTTCGTTCAACTTATCCAGTTCATAAATGAGTCTTTCCCGGAGATCTTCCCTTCCAGACATCCCGAGGTTCATACCATACCAAAAGTTTG
>QQUB01000625.1 GCA_008501835.1 Bacteroidota bacterium | reverse complement strand
ATAAAATTGAATCAGATGAGGGATACCAGACAAATCCAGTTCAGGGATTTGATTTCGGGACACCCAAAGTTTTGAAATCATTGGATTGGCGGAAAGGTCAAGCGCCTCCAGTTCATTGTCAAGACAATACAATAAGGACAATGATGGATTATTGGAAAGATCCAGTTGAGTCAGCTGATTATAGTAACAATACAAGGAGTCAAGCACCGTATTGGCGCTAAGGTCGATTTCTGTCAACTGATTAAAACCAAAAGCCAGCAGCCACAATTCAGGATTGTGGGTCACATCCAATTCGGTCAGCTGATTGCGATCACAATCTAGATATTTCAGTACCGGATTGTGCGTCACATCCAGCTCTGTAAGATTATTTCTCCAGCATTCAAAGTGCTCCAACAAGGGATTTTGAGTAACATCAACACTCGAAACCTGATTGTCATAAAAGTCCAGATAATAGAGCTCAGGATTTTGCGTCATATCCATATGTCCCTGCAATTGATTATGCCTGGAGACCAGTTTTTCCAGACTGGGACTTCCGGTGAGATCCAGGCTGGTTATCTGATTGTCCATACAATCAATGGAGTCCAGCTGCGGATGGCTACCTAAAGTCAAAGATGTCATCTCATTTCTTGCACATAAGACATATAACAATTGTGAGTTATTGGTAAGGTCCAGTTGGTTAATATGATTTCGGTCACACCATAATTGCTGAAGATCCGGGCAATTAGTAACATCAAGAGAAGGAAGTTCATTCCCGCCACAATATAGAAGTTTAAGTTTAGTGTTATTCGTCAAATCCAAAAAACCAATATCATTATCATAACATTGGAAGATGTCCAGTTCAAGATTATTGGTCACGTCCAGAGAAGTAATAAAATTGTCCCGGCAGTCTAAGTTAACGAGTACAGGATTATTAGTCACGTCAAGGCTTGTGAGTTGGTTATGATTTATACTAAGGTTCTTTAAATACGGATGTACTGAAACATCAATACTAGATATCATATTGTTGTTACAGTGGACATCCTCCAATAGCGTATTTACAGTAATATCCAAAGCAGTCAGTTGATTATCGTAACACTCCAATCTTCTCAAATCAAGGTTTTGAGACAGATCAAGGGAGGATATTTGATTCTCGGCAACCCCAAGATATTGAAGGTCCCTGTTATTGGTTACATCAATACTTGTTAGCAGGTTTCCACCTACTTCAATATTATAGACGAATTCATTATAGGAAACATCAATTGCTGAAAGTTGATTATAATGAATATAAAGCCAATGCAGGTTAGAATTTTGCGTGAGGTCGAGATGAGTTAGTTCGTTATTCCAGGCATAAAGTCTGTCAAGTTGAGTGGCGTCAGAAACATCAAGTTCGCCTAGTGGATTATCCAGGCAATACAAACGATCGAGTTTAGTACATCCTGAAATATTCAAATCCTCCAACTGATTCCTGTAACAATACAATCGGACCAAATCGGGACTGGCCGATACATCAAGGGAGGTAAGCAAATTATTATTACAATAAAGGACTTGTAAATTGACAAATGCTTCAATGCCTGTCAGGTCAGCAATTCCGGAGTACTGGACGTATAATTCGGTTGTGGCTTCAGCATCGGTTTTAAGAATTCTTCCATCAAGAATTCCTTCCGAATCCACCCCAAGATCAATGAGCTTTTGCTCAAAGTTTTGGTCGGGGATGGTTACATAATCGACATTGTAGGCGCCTGTAAAAAGGCAAAAACTGAGTAGTAAAAACAGGTAAGCTCTCATAATAATAAAGTGGTTTAGACGAGTTAGGAGAAATAAATACAATAAGAATATGTTTCAAAATTTTATTCGAGATTTTTGCACCCCATAATATGCTATTCCATTTCGTGAGGAAGGATGGATGAAATGGAAGAATGGATTCATTTATCCAATTTTCCAACTATCCAATTTTCCGCTACTGACTGCAATACTGTTTGGGATAAGAGGTTGATTTTCAATAATTAAAAATTTAAACATACTCTAAGTGGAAAGTGGTGGTGAATGGTAATATAGCACCATTGAAAGCCTGAGTGTCCCCGCTATATTGTCCCTCGTGGTGTTGGGGAGGAAAAGATTTTCGAAAGTGGATTACAAGCCTTTATTTAGGATAAACATTCTCTAAAATGCTCTGACAAAAGTCACCATTTTGAATGATTTTTGTCAACACTGGAATATATCTGCAACGTACGTCGAAATAATCCTGTTCTCCGAATAAAAAACCTGACAAACCCCAATAAATAGAGCAATTTCCTTTCAGTCCACTTTTGTTCAAAACCTATTAAATCTACTAATAATGAATGGCCTGAAACTAAAAATAGAATCCACCTCAGGAAGAGGCAACTACCAGATCACCAAAGGGTCGTTTCCTATGCTGGAAATAAAGTATACCAGTTGGTTTTCCGGACATGCTCAAACGAGGTTTAAGGGTACAGCTATTGATATCAAACCTGGAAATTTCTGGCAAAGTAAATTTTCAATCACTAAAAACGATAAGGAGGCAGGCGAAATGAAATACCATACTAAAGGGTTCATCTCTTTCGAATTATGGGATGATTCCGGGGAACAACCTCTTAATTATCAATTCAGAAGCAAAGGTTTTTGGAAATCGTATTACCTTTTGCTGGACGAAGCTGAAAACATCGTTTTGCGTCTACAGCCTAAATGGATATGGAGAAAATTCAGCCACGATTACGAAGTTGAAATCCCGGATGTTGATTTTGACGAAGAGTTTTTGACAGAATTATTGATATATTGTGGGTACGCTACCAATGTCTATGATCAAAAAAATGCCGCAACTACGGCTGCTGTAACTTAATAAGCGTATGTTTAAAAATTTTATTGGAGTTTTTCAATTCTTTCGCAACGATATTCTAAACCATTGGGAAAATGGATGAAATGGAAGAATGGAAAGGTGGTCAAGAACTACTTTCCTCCAATTTT
>QQUB01000957.1 GCA_008501835.1 Bacteroidota bacterium | reverse complement strand
TCGGTTTCAAAGTTGTGATCGACTGGTTAGCCAATCACACTGCCTGGGATATTGATTGGGTTTATAAACACCCTGAATGGTACGCACAAGATCCAAATGGGCAGCTTATTTCTCCTATGGACTGGACAGATGTGATCCAGCTTGATTATAAGCAGCACTATATGCGGGAAGCTATGATCGAAGCCATGGAATTCTGGGTAAAAGAAGCCGATATTGACGGATTCCGCTGCGATGTGGCCGGAATGGTCCCGGTAGATTTTTGGGAAGATGCCCGCGAGCGACTCGAAAGGATCAAACCCGTCTGGATGATTGCCGAAAATGCAGACAATATGCTGCTGATGAATGAGGCTTTCAACGCCAATTACGGCTGGCCCTTCCATCACGAAATGAATCAGATCGCCAAGGGAAATGAACCGGCAAGCGCCATTTTTGAGATCTTTGAGGAAATGGATGAGTATTACCCTAAAGGTGCTTATCCAATGCAGTTCACCACCAACCACGACGAAAACAGCTGGAACGGAACCGTTTTTGAAAGACTTGGTGATGGGCATAAAGCTTTTGCCGTATTGTCTTATACTATTCCGGGAATGCCTTTGATCTATTCCGGACAGGAAGCCGGGATGAACAAAAGGTTGAAGTTCTTTGACAAAGACCCAATCGACTGGTCCGATGAAACACTGTTCCCGTTTTATAAAAAGCTCAATCAGCTCAAAGGAGAAAACAAAGCCCTTTGGAACGGTAATGCCGGGGGCTGGATTGAAAAGATTCCAAATGACCAAGAAAAATATGTCATCTCCTTCAGTCGTGAGCAGGGGAATAGCAAGGTGGTCACTATCATAAACCTGTCTGGAGATGAGCAATTAACTTCTGTACAGATTGGTGCTCATGATGGAATTTATACCGAGTATTTTTCAGACAAAGAAATCACTTTACCCAAACGCGCTAACTTTAAACTCGCTCCCTGGGAATACAAGGTTTATGTCTTTGAAAGAGAAGCACCGGAAGCCAAAAGAACGTTCATCTCTTCTGAAAAACTACCAGATGGCATGCGGATTGCCACCTCAGATGGAACCATTCGTGTAAGAGTTTATACAGAAAGTTCAGCTGCAGTCATTTTTACTCCCATCGGAGAAAAAAATCCACCATCTTTTGCCGTGGAAAGAGCACCTCAAAAAGTCCGTGCCGATTATACGGAAGGGGATAATACCATTACCTATAAAACAAACGGGCTTACCATTAGGGTACAAAAATCCCCCTTTAAAATTGCCTACAATTATAAAAACAGACCACTGATCTCAGAAGAAAAAGGTTATTTTGATAATGGTATGTACAAAGGTTTCCGCTTCACCCTTGATGAAACGGAAAAACTCACCGGAGCAGGAGAGCGCGTTCTGGGAATGGATCGCCGTGGCAACCGATTAAGATTGTACAACAAGCCGAGTTACGGTTATGAAACCCACGCCGACCTCATGTATTATTCCATGCCGGTTGTCATCTCTTCGAATAAATACTTGATCGTATTTGACAATGGAGCAGACGGTTTTGCTGATCTGGGTGCAACAGAGGAAAACATTCTCTCCTTCGAAGCCATCGGAGGCCGTATGAGTTACACCATAACTGCTGCAGATGAATGGGACGACCTTGCCACAAACTACACAGCCCTTACAGGCCGCCAGCCTTTGGTGCCAAGATGGGCTTTGGGCAATATCGCCTCCCGCATGGGTTATCATTCTCAGCAACAGGCAGAAATGGTAGTGGACAAATACCATGAATACGACATTCCCCTGGATGCCATCGTATTTGATGTTTACTGGTTTGGAAAAGACCTGAAAGGAGGACTTGGAAATTTCGAATGGCACCTGGATTCTTTTCCGCAGCCTGCTAAGATGATGTCGGATTTCAAAGACAAGGGGGTTAAGACCATCCTGATCACAGAACCGTTCGTTGTTCAAAAAACGAAGTATTATGATGAAGTTGTCAATAAAGGGTTAGTAGGAACAACAGATACAGGAGAGCCATATATTTACGACTTTTATTTTGGGACAACCACTTTGCTGGACATCTTCAAGCCTGAGACGAGAAACTGGTTCTGGAACATTTACAAAAAACACACCCTCAATGGCGTCGAAGGCTGGTGGGGTGATTTAGGTGAACCAGAAGTACACCCTGATGACCTGCTGCATGTAAATGGGCGCGCTGATCATGTACACGGTTATTATGGACACGAATGGTCAAAAGTCATTTTTGATGGTTTTGAAAAAGACTTCCCAAATCGCCGTCCGGTTATTTTGATGAGATCCGGATTCGCTGGCTCTCAACGTTATGGTATGATCCCCTGGTCTGGCGATGTCAACCGAAGCTGGGGCGGATTTAAGCCACAAGTGGAACTCGGAATAACAATGGCAATGCAAGGCATGGGATACATGCATTCAGACCTGGGAGGATTTGCCGGTGATTATAAAGATGCGGAACTTTATCAACGCTGGCTGCAATACGGTGTTTTCCAGCCAATCTATCGTACCCACGCACAGGAAGAAGTACCTGCTGAACCAATCTTTTGGGATAAAAAGACTCGTGAAAATGCGAGAAGATATATCAAATTGCGATATGCCTTAATGCCGTACACATATACACTCGCATATGAAAATGCAACTCAAGGACTCCCAATGATGCGTCCATTATTTTACATGGAAGACAACCCGGAGCTCTTTAACGAAAAAGATATTTACCTCTGGGGAGAAAACTTCCTGGTGAGTCCTGTGGTGGAAAAAGGAGCCAAATCACAACGTATCTATTTCCCGAAAGGAGCTCGCTGGTTTGATTACTGGACCGGTCAGGCTTATGATGGAGGTACTGAAATTAATTTCACCGTTGATCCTGAAAACACTCCGGTATTCGTCAAAGCAGGTTCGTTCATTCCTATGACACCGGCTTTCCAAAGTATGAAGGATTATACTTCTGAAAATCTTACCGTGCATTATTATCATGATGACTCCGTTACTAAAAGCAATGGTTTCATGTACGAGGACGATGGTGAAACCAAAGAAGCTTATCTGAAAAAACAATACGAGATCGTCAATTTCGAATCTATTTTCCGCGGTGATGTGCTTCAGTTAACAACCATTTCAGAAGGATTTGATTATGACGGTAAACCGGAAAGCAGGGAAATGACGTATGTGATTCATAACCTGGCTTCTGCTCCAAAGGCAGTGATTGTGAATGGAGAACAACTTATTGTAAGAAAAGGCGATACGGGAAGAGCTGCCTGGAATGGCGAAACTTTAACAGTCAAAGGAAAGTTGAAGGGGCAGCTCGTGGTTGAGGTTAGGTAGATGTAAAAAAACTTCTACATTCAGTATTGGATATTCTGCTGTTCTGCGGTTCTGTCTCGATTTTTCACTTAAGTCAAAATTTTATTGAAGTGAAAATCATTAAACTAAGAATCATGAAGGCACGCGGCAGAACCGCGGAATATCGAACCTGCCTCCCGTTGCTCAGCAGGCGAGGTATCCAATTTCCAACCTTGCCTGCTGACCGCAGGAAGGCAGGTGTAGAAGTTTTTATAATTCCTTCTGAGAAGTTTTAAAGCACCTCATGAGGATACGTCTCCGCTCTATTCTGAAAAGTAAGGATCTTAGGATTCTGAATCACACCTTTTTTGATTTCAATAGCCCGCCAGACCGTTTCACTTTCTTCCCACCGATCGGGGCCTTGCATGATCACCGGCAAATAAGGAACCAGACTTTGTGAAATGGCCCAGGAAGCACTTCTCCATAAATAGGAAGGCGTATGATCTACTGCATAGTAGTAAACCTGTTCTTGCTTAAACATTGGATCCTCAAAGGTTGTAGGTCTGGCGAAATAAAATCCCATACCTTCATCACAACTGACATCGATGATGACACTTTCGGGTTTGAGTTTGTCCAGCTCTCCTTTGTCTACAAACATCAAAGGATTATCCGTATCCTGCAATGTTCCGTTGATTATTACATCTGCTTGAGCTAATTCTTCGATAAAAGGCATGGAATGGCGATCCGGGTGAAGAGAAATCAACTGACCGGAATCCGATCTTTCAAAATGAAAATATTGTACTCCCGGAATTTGATCGGCTACAAAGACTGCATGCCTTTGTGTAAATACGCTGATATCATGGAACCCTAAACCATGCAAAGCATTGATTGCCCCGCGACTGACGGAACCAAAACTGATGACCACTACTTTTCTTGGTGGACCGTAATTTCCATCAATCCCCAACAACCCTATCACGTGAAGAATACTCGCATATCCGGCAATCTCATTGTTCTTGTGAAAAATATGCATTTGCCAGGCCCCGCTGCTACTCCATTTGTGCATGGCCTCCCAGGCAATGAGAGTGAGTTTGCGATCAATAGCTTCCTGGGTGATCTTCTTTTGCTGAACACAATGCGGCCAACCCCATAAAATCGTTTTTTCCTTCATGGCTTTGAAATCCGCCAAAACAGGTTTAGGAATCAATACAATGTCGCACTTTTCAAACAACTCCTCCCGAGGTAACATGCCACCTACCACAGATCGGATCTTATCATTACTAACCCCAAAGGGTATTCCATAATCTTCCTCAAAAAAAAGATGTTGTCTGACTTCTTCATCGATCCAGGCCAACTGGCGAGGATGTATCGGCACCCTTTTTTCGTTTTCCATTTGAGATTTTCCAAATACGCCAACCGTTAAAAGTGCCATAATCCTGTTTTATTGTTAAAAAATTCAGCTCCTCAATTCCATAAACCTGCCAATCCCGGCTTGCCCGGGAATGCTATAGTATAGTGAAATTGAGCCACAAATACGAACCAGGAATTTATTTATTTCCAAAAAGTACATTATTGGGAAACCTAAACAATCAATAGCAACAAAAAGGCTAATATTTGGTCAACTGATACTTCACCAACTCATAAATTCGTCCGCTTGGATAAATCTCCTCATGGTATTTATTGGAGTAAATGAAAAAGCCTGAATCCCCGGCTAAATGCCATTCAGCAAAAGAACTGTAACCGGTTCCTCCTCCTCTATGTCCAATCCGATCACCCATAAAATGCACCCACAAATGCGCATATCCGGACCCAGCATCCTGCAACTCGATCATTTTTTCAAAGGTGGCTCTTTCCAGGATTTTACTGCCATTATATTCCCCATAATTCAAAGTCGTCAGCATGAAATGGGAAAAATCTTCCAGGTCACAATTGAGGAAACCTGCCGGGTAATGCCTTGAAGAAAATGGATACATCGGTAGATTATTCCCCGAATAAGGAGTCACCAGAAGTTCCGGGTTTAATTGACCTAAACTGAAGGCAGTATTCGTCATTCCAAGCGGTTCAAAAATATTTTCCCGGCAATAATCCCGATAATCCATCTCCGTGATTTGTTCTACAATCAATGCCAAAAGTGAAGTGGCGATGTTGGAATACAAATGTTTCTCCCCAGGTGGAAAATCTTTCCATACCTGATGGCGATATTGAGATCCTTCCGGTAAAATATATTCCGGTAACCATTCAGAAATGAGCGGAGGATCCTCATGAGCATAAAAATGATGAAAGTCCGGAATGGGGTCATTATCATGAGGCCAGGCGAGGCTGGACGAGTGCGTCAGGATCATATAAGGAGTGATCTTGTTTCCCGGATAATAGGGATTCCTCACTTCAAAAGGAAGGTAATCATTGATATCCGCCTCGAAGTCAATCTGTCCATTCTCCCAGAGCTGGAAAACGGCTGTGGCCAGAAATAATTTGGAAATAGACTGCAAAGAATAAATTGTGGATCGGGATGCGGGAATTTCGTATTCCACATTGGCAAAACCCAAATAATTTTCCCACACTATTTGATCATTTTTGATGATACAGGCGACAATGGAAGGAATGTTTTGTTCCTCCATTACTTTTTGAATTTCTCCAACCACATCAATTTCCGCATCAGTTGTTTTATTACAGTTGAAGCCGGATAAAATGACCAAAATCAAAAACATAATTACCTTTTTCATAACTTAAGATTTTTCAAGGTTACCAAATCCATACCCCAGAACAAGAGCAACATTGATGTTTCTTGCATAATCCTTTGAAGGTCCGTAATAACCAGGAAGTGCCCCTTCTAATGTGTCAAGTACATTCACCAGGCTATAGGCTATTCGGAAACCGACTTCCATCTCACCTTTAGGCATTTGAAAATTAACTGCATACCCGGCAATAATCCCAAAATCCATATCTGCAGCATTGGATACTTTTTCTTTTTCCCGAACACCATCTGCAACCGTTATCTTACCCGCATAAACCTTATAAGCTGCATAAGGCCCCAGCAAAAATCCTGAATGCCTGTTTTCTTTGAGAAAAACATTGTACTTAACCAGCAATGGACATTGTAAATAGGTAAGGTTGATTTTAAAGACCAGATCGTCGTAAAGGTAAGAGGTATTGTAATTCAGCCCTTGCATTACCCAAAGCAACTCAGGCTCAAAAATCAATCTATTACTTAGCGGGACGGCATAAGAAATTCCTCCCTGAAGACTCAACCTTGGTTTACGATGCCAAAGCGAGTTGATCTCAAATCCAAGGAAAGGTGTTTGTCCTTTTTGGAGGAAAGCAATGTCAGCAGCCCCTGCTCCGACTTTCAGGCTTAACTGGGCATCTAATGATGGGAAAAAGCAAAATGAACAGATGATGAGGCAGGCAAAAAGAATCTTTGTTTTCATGGTACACATGATTTAGCCTACTGCAACACTCCTTGTAATAATTAACGACAAATAACACTTCGCAAAGCTGCATGTTCGAACTTTTTTTCACAAAGAAATTCCACAGGATCAAATGGAAAACTATCACACCAACACACCCCTGAAACACAGTTGTTTTTTCGAGAAAAAAAGGGTAAATTATGCGTCATGATTAATGAGCCTTGAATACCTGATTTTTTGACAGCCAACGGTACCTATAACTCTTCTGATGCGACTCCCCCCCATATTGTCAAAAAGAACTCCCATCTAAATGCACCGTTGTCAAATTTATCTAAAGACGAAGTTTGAATACCTAAATTGAATAGTTGAGAATAATACAGTGTACTCAAAACGCTGAAGTTCATAATTCTTTCAACCGGTATTCAGAACAGTATACTCAAATACTGTATCTGGCAACCATAAAACCCTGGTTTAATGAAACGACAACTATCCTTTTTGCTGACTAGCCTGTTTCTTACTTTTTTCCTTTGCTCTTTCGGACAGGCACCTCAGAGCATAAGCTATCAGGCCATCGTCAGAGGCAATGATTTTGTTCCCCTCACAGATCAACTGGTAAATTTACAGATTAGCATTCTTAAAGAATCACCCACAGGAAATCCGGTTTATGTAGAATCCCACCTGGTGACCTCCAACAGTTTCGGTCTGATAAATTTGAACATTGGGCAAGGAGAGGTCATTGACGGTACTTTTAACGCCATCAACTGGAGTAATGATGAATTCTTTTTAAAAGTAGAACTTGACCCTGAGGGTGGAAACAATTTTTTACCGATGGGTACCAGTCAGTTAATTTCCGTACCCTATGCCCTTCATGCCCGAACGGCCGAATTTGTGGATGACGCAGATGCAGATCCAATGAATGAGTTACAGGCATTATCCTTCAATACAAATAATAATGAATTGTCCATTTCCGGAGGAAATACTATTACCATCCCTACTGGGGGAACTGATGCCGATGCCGATCCGACCAATGAACTACAAACGTTATCGAAAACAGGGAATACCATAAACCTTTCCCAAAACGGTGGCTCTGTCACCGATGAAGTCGATGATGCAGACCCAAATCCACTGAATGAAATACAAATGCTCTCCAAAACAGGGAATACCGTAACCCTCTCTCAAAATGGTGGCTCAGTCATCGATGAAGTTAACGATGCAGACCCCGACCCACTCAACGAAATACAGACCATTTCCAAAACAGGGAACACCATAACTCTATCCCAAAACGGGGGTTCCGTCATTGATGAAGTGGACGATGCAGATCCTGATCCAACCAATGAAATACAAACACTCTCCAAAGCAGGGAATACCGTAACCCTCTCTCAAAACGGTGGTTCCTTCATAGACGAAGTTGATGATGATGACGCTGATCCTACCAACGAAATTCAAACGCTTGGGTTAAGTGGAAACGTCCTTAGCATTAGCGATGGAAATAGTGTTACCCTAAATGGGTTATCACCATGGGTTGGCTTTTCCAATGGCATTTATTATGACCAGGGAGAAGTCTGGGTTGGCAGTACAGGCGTGGCCCCGGGTTTAAAAATGACTCAATCCGGAATGAGTGTTCTAGGAACTAATAATCTTACCGATTTGTCACCTTCCGAGCTACGCTTTGAAGAAGGAGATGTCATAAGGGCCAAATTATCTACAGATCGTTTAAGGTTCTGGGACGGCAATGGGCAATACACAACGGCTATTGGAGGCTACCCAGGATTCATGGGAACCTATTTTGATGGAAATCCAGTAAGTGCGATTGGACTGAATGCAGGGAATTCAGGCTCCATAGGGCTTTATGGCTCTTCGGGTAATATCAATATCAGTATGACCAGCATCATTGGTCAACCGGATGCAGGACTGATTGATGTTAACTACAACGGCAATGCGCGTGCCAGGATGGCTGCAAATGGCGATGATGCTGGGTATTTTTATTCCTATGGCCCTTCCGATTATTACAATACTTATCAAGGTTACGTAACAGGATTTCCCGACATAGGGGCATTTTATGCAGCACAGAATGGCTATCTCAGAGCAAAACTCACCAGTAACTTCGAGGATGCAGGAGAAGTGGTAACTTTTGGTCCTTCTTCCGAGAATGTCAGAATAGGTAATCCTGCCGGTTTGCCTCAAACAGGTAAAATTTCCCTGTTCCATATGAATAAACTAACCAGCGTATTATCCATTGATGCCTACAATGATGCCGGAGCTATCGCCACTTACAACCCATCAGACTCCCTGAATGTTTTGCTTTCCTCATACGGAGCATTATCTCCGGACCAGGGAGCTGTCAGAGTCTATGGTGACGGTGAGCAAAAGGTTGCCTTACTTGCAGAGGATGACGGCGCCGGTGCTGTTGAGGTCGATGGCCCCGGATTAGAGACCAATGTTAGGATAAGCGGTGGCTTAACAGA
This sequence comes from Bacteroidota bacterium, assembly GCA_008501835.1. GTDB lineage: Bacteria > Bacteroidota > Bacteroidia > Chitinophagales > Saprospiraceae > BCD1. The sequence continues at coordinate 2,592 of QQUB01000957.1, read as the reverse complement.
CCCTGATTCCGGCGAAATTAATATTTTCAAAGACGGTAATGAGAGAGTATCCTTGAATGTTACTAATGCAGAGGCAGGTGCTTTGGTTACAAGAGGTCCTTCGGGAAACAAACTTGTGGAGATAACACCACCCCTTGGCCAGCCTGACGCAGGTGGTTTAGGCCTTTATAGCCCTTTGGGCAAGGTCAATGTACAATTGGGTATCACTTTTAATGACCCGGAATCAGGTACGATTGGCACATTCAAGAATGGATTCCTGCTCGCTCTTATGGGTGATAATCCCGGGGGTGCAGGAACCTTCAGCACTTATGATGTTAATGGAAGTATTAAATCCCTTACCACAACTTCAACCTATAATGAGGCAGGAGTCTTCACAACATTTTACAATAGCCAACCATTAATTGACCTCAGCACAAGTACTAGTAATGGAGGTTATCTCTTGACTTACCTAAATCAGGCTCCCGTTACTCACCTCACGCACAACGGTGCCGGGGCAGGTGGATTATGGCTGGCCAATTCCAACAATTACTATGATGCTGTTCTCACCTCCAATAACGATCCAAATAATTTTGGTGGTATTCTCCAATTGTTCAAAAACGGCAACGAAAAGCTGAAATTAACAACAAGCACCAATGTTGGAATTATCCAGGCAAAGGGTGCAGCCGGACAGGTCATCACTGATATTTCGAGTCCAAACGGAGATGATAACAGCGGCTGTATTACGCTGTACCACATGGGTTCTATAAGAACATTAAACTGCAGTAACCAATACCACGGTGTGATCAAGACTTATGATGATATCTGGCTGGAGAATGTAAATATCAACGCACTCGGTACCAATACCAGCCATGGTTATATTTCCGTCAATGATTTTAACGGATTTCCCCAGGCCGGAGCCTACGTTGATGCAGGTGGGCAAGGTATCGTATTTGGAGACGTAAAGAGTTTTCGAATGCAGCACCCGGAAAAGGCCGATAAGGAAATATGGTATGCCAGTGTGGAAGGCCCCGAAGCTGCTGCATATGTTCGCGGCACGGCCACTCTTATAGACGGCAAAATCAATGTAGAATTTCCTGACCATTTCAGCCTTGTGGCTAATCCTTCGACTATGACGGTAATGATGACTCCTCTTTCACCGGACTCTAAAGGATTATGTGTAACTCAAAAAAACGAAAACGGATTCACTGTTCAGGAATTATGGAATGGCAAAGGGAACTACGAATTTGACTGGGAAGTAAAATGTGTTCGTAAAGGATATGAAAATTACAGGGTGATCCGGGATTCGGATGAAGCGGATCCTACTCCAACCGAAATACCAAAAAAAGTCACCACTGCCGATGGAGGATCTCCTCAGCCTGCTACAAGCAAATCTCACTTTCCTCAAACGAGGGATTGAAAGGCATTATGTAACCATTTTGAAAAAATTTCAAAACTGCAATCATGAGAATAATCACCATAATTATCCTGATATTATTAAGTGCCTTTTTGGTCAGGGCTCAGCATCTCACCCCCGTGGTTATTGGAGGAGCCGGATCCGACAATGCCACAGAGGGCTATCATCTCAGCTGGACCCTTGGAGAGGTTGTAATTACCACCCATACACAGCCGGAAGCAACCTTACTACAAGGTTTTCAGCAGCCGAATTATGTTTTCACTCAGCTGATAGAAGGGCCTGGGAAAGATTACAAAATTCTTGTCTTTCCAAATCCAACAACTGATAATATTCGAATTGAGGTCACCGGAATTAAAAAACCACTAAACCTGGAAATATTCGATGTTCTCGGAGAACTTGTCATCATAAAAGAACTGGAACCTTCGATCACGGATATTAACCTTAGCAACATTCCTTCAGGCACATATTTGATCCGTTTAACCGGGGATAATGGTGTTATTCTGGGAGTCTGGCGAATATTAAAAATCTCGTAAAGGGGTATTATAAAACACTGTCCATTCAGAATCTAAAAAGACTCAGCAATGGCCTTTTTTCAATCATTAAAAGGTATCTTGCTGAGTCTTTTTCATATCGTAAAAAATACAAAAATTTAACCTGAAAATTTCACAATTTTGACCTGCTCCCAACGTTCAATAATTTTACGTATCTGTCAATCTTTTAACCCAATTTAAAAATGCGCCTCCAAGCCAGAACTTATGCTCCCAAAGAGGAATTATGGAACGTGATCACCCATGGTCTGGGATTACTTTTAAGCCTCGCTGCACTTCCTTTGCTCGTCGTTTTTGCCAGCCTTTATGAAACCGTTTGGCATATCGTCAGTTTCAGTATTTATGGCACCAGTTTGGTGTTATTATACCTGGCCTCCACATCGTTTCATTTAGCCAGAAAGCCCAAGCGAAGGATATGCCTCAATGTATTTGATCATTCAGCGATTTATTTACTGATTGCAGGAACTTACACCCCTTTGACCCTTGTAACTATGAGAGGTCCATGGGGCTGGAGCATTTTCGGAGTGATCTGGGGGCTTGCCCTCGTCGGTATAGTTTTAAAAATATTTTTTGCAGGCAGGTTTGATAAGGTTTCCACCATCACTTATGTAATCATGGGATGGCTGGCCTTGGTCGCGATCTATCCATTGG
>QQUB01000276.1 GCA_008501835.1 Bacteroidota bacterium | reverse complement strand
TTTTTATATAAATTTAATTTGGAATCATCCACCAGCCGTTTGAGCACTTCGACACTGTCATAGGGTTTTGCCCTGTCTTCCGGAAAGATCGAGTACAATTCGGCCGGATCCAGTTTAGGAGGTTTCGGAGTTTCTCGACTAAAGCCAGCCGACTCAAAGGTTCCGAATTTATCAATGAGATCCCGGATAGTCGCCAGACAAGTCTCATCGTCCGGCATTTTATAATCTGTTACTCCGGAAATATCACTTTGGGTTTTGGCTCCCCCCAGTGTTTCTTTATCCACATCCTCTCCAATCGCTGCCTTTACAAGATATGGTCCGGCAAGGAAAATAGATCCGGTACCTTCAACGATCAAGGCTTCATCTGACATAATTGGTAAATAGGCTCCCCCGGCAACGCAACTGCCCATAATCGCGGAGATCTGAGGAATTCCCATTGCCGACATCTTTGCGTTGTTTCGGAAAATCCGCCCAAAATGTTCTTTGTCTGGAAAAATTTCGTCCTGCATAGGCAGGAAGACCCCTGCACTATCCACCAGGTAAATGATAGGCATTCGGTTTTCCATGGCAATTTCCTGCATTCTCAAATTCTTCTTGCCCGCCATAGGAAACCATGCACCTGCTTTAACAGTGGCATCATTGGCAACGATAATACATTGTCTGCCACTTACGTATCCGATCCCGGAAACTACACCGGCTGCCGGACATCCACCGTATTCCTCATACATTTCGAAAGCAGCGAAGGCACCGATCTCAAAAAAATCACTTCCCTCATCAATCAAAGCATTTATCCGCTCTCTGGCAGTCATCTTACCTTTGTCGTGTTGCTTAGCAATCCGTTTCTCCCCACCTCCAAGATAAATCTTGGCTAACCTGTGATTCATTTTGGCCATGAGCAACTTCATGGCATCCTCATTCTTGCTTTTTTCGATATCGATTTTTCCAGACATGGTTATTTTTTTCGGTTGCCAAAAATAAAAAGAAATATGGAACGGTTATACATCTTTTTACTTCAAGCCTATTTCCTCTTGAGTAATTTTTAAGAATCCCGGGAAACTGATTTTGAAACCCTTTGAAATGAGACAAAATACGAGTAAAAATTGTTCGAGGAAAAAAATCACCATCGAAACGAAGGATTATTCCGTTAATGTTGTCTTAGTAATTAAACCAATCCCAGATCCAAAGTTCAAACATTTAAATCTCAAGCAAAATCTACAAATTTATGAAGCAAAGATTGCCCTTAATGCTTTTTCTCCTTTTGGCTTTCAATCTGAACAGCCAGAACCTTTATGACATCGACCATATTTCAATCCTTGAAATAACCTTTGAAACTTCGAACTGGGACAATATCCTCGACCAGTATTACGCAAATGACGAAGGTGAACGATTACTCGCAACGGTAACTATTGATGGTGTCAATTTTGACAGCGTTGGTATAAGGTATAAAGGAAATGCCACTTACTCTTCCGGTAACGACAAGAACCCTTTCAATATTAAACTGGATCACATCAAAGATCAGGATTACCAGGGTTTCGAAACACTAAAATTATCCAATGGTAGTCATGACCCTTCCTTTGTCAGAGAAGTACTTTCCTATGAAATTGCCCGAAAATACATGGCGGCTCCTCTATCCAATTATTGCAAGGTTTATGTGAATGGGGCATACCACGGTCTCTATTCGAGCTCTGAAAGTATCAACGGGGATTTTGGAGAAAGATATCTTTTTGCAGACGGGAGTAATACCCGATTCAAATGCAATACTGATGATAATGGTTTTGGCAGTAATTCTTCCCTTGAGTATGAAGGATCTGATTCGACCAATTACTATGGAGATTATATTTTAAAATCAGACTATGGATGGGCCGACCTGGCCGAATTGATCGATGTTTTAACCAATGCTCCGGAAGATATTGAAAGCCTTTTGGATATAGATAAGGCTATCTGGATGCTTGCGTTTAATAATGTACTGGTTAATATGGACAGTTATTCCGGTCGTAAAGCCAATTATTACCTTCACAAAGATGACAATGGAATATTCAATACCATACCGTGGGATATGAATGAAAGCCTTGGCGGGTTCGAACAAATTGGCAGTGGTCCGGGAGGAAGTAGTCTTTCCAGTCTCATCAACCTGAGTCCGGAATTTCATGCCGGGGATCTGGAGTACCCTTTGATCAAACTCGTCCTTGAAGATCCCACTTACAAAAGGATGTACATTGCGCATTGTAAAACCATGCTGGAGGAAAATTTTGCCAACGGTTGGTATGAATCCAGAGGTTTTGAACTTCAGGAATTAATCACGGATGCCGTTCAAAGTGATCCCAATGCACTTTATACTTACAACCAGTTTGTGACGAACATGACTTCCAACGTTTCCGGAACTCCCGGACCAGGCGGGGTGCAGGGTGCGTATGGAATAACCACACTTTTTGAACCGAGAATCAGCTACCTTCAGAGCCTGAGCACCTATCAGGCGGAAGCTCCCGAAATCAATAATATCAATACCACTCCACAAGAGGTTCAGGAATATTCAGATTTTTGGTTCAACACAACAATTTCCAATGCCACGGCTGCCTGGATTTACTTCCGCCATGACAATTCTGAGGAATTCGAAAAAACACAACTTTTTGATGATGGTGCCCATAATGATGGTTCAGCTAATGACGGGATTTACGGTGTGCAAATAAGCGCATTAAATACAGATATTGAATATTACATCTACGCGGAAAATAATAATGCAGGCATCTTTGCTCCAGAGCGTGCAGCACATGAATTTTACAACCTCAATGTCATCAATACTGCCGGGGATATTGTCATAAATGAATTCATGGCCGACAATGAAAATACCATTGCGGACCAGGACGGTGCGTTCGATGACTGGATAGACTTGTATAATAATACCTCCACCGCCATTAACCTTGCCGGATATTATTTGTCAGATGATGATGACGAACCATTGAAATGGGCTTTC
>QQUB01000490.1 GCA_008501835.1 Bacteroidota bacterium | reverse complement strand
CTCACATATATGATGAATTAGGTACTTTTGAAGTAACCCTAACAGTTACGGATTCGAACCAGTGTTCCGGCCAGATATCACGTTTGGTGGAAATAGGAGGGCCATTCGCAGATTTCATCATTCCCGATACAGTATGCATCATGGATAGTGTGGTTGTCTTTAACATCTCAGATGAAGGTCTATATCACTGGGGAACCATTCCAAGCACTCACTATTTCTACAGGCAATATAGTATGCAGGAAGGATTTCTTTTCACAGAAGCGGGGTTCCAGGACATAACACTCACCGTGACTTTACCTGACAGTTCCTGCTCTTCCACAATTACCAAAACCGTATATGTGGACGATCCTGATCCTTCTTTTGAATCAGACCCATCTTATTCCTGTATGGCTCCGCTAACGGTGAACTACACCCCACTTTCACCAGATGCTGTGGCCTGGGAGTGGTTATTACCGGACGGTTCTGAAAGTACCGATCAATTTCCAACAGCCGACCTCGAATACCCCGACGAAGATCCATTCTCGGAATACGGGCTTAAGTTATATTATACACAATTGGTGGTCACAAATCCTTCCGGATGCCGGGACACCCTGCTCACTATCGATACCCTTTTCAGGCCAGATGCACTTTTTATGCCTGATGTAATCAATGGGTGTGCTCCGCTCACGGTAGCGTTCAGTGATTCCAGCAGTTCCCACGAGGATATTATGAACTGGTATTACGATTTTGGGGATGGCATTTCGATCACCCTTGAGAACTCCGGGGACGTATTGCATTTATATGAAGAACCCGGCAGCTATGACGTTCAGATGTCTATTGTTAATGAAGCGGGATGTGTAGATACTTCCTATGTGGTAACTATTGAAGTGGGTGGTCCGATTGACATTGACTTTGATGCAGATCAAACGGAGATCTGCCCGGGGGATACGGTCCAGTTCAACAGCCTCTTTGATTCCGAAGATATAGATGCCTGGCATTTTGAAACCGATGACGGCAGATCGTTCCATTGTTATGGAGAAGAAGATCTGGCCTGGCCTTTTACAACTGAAACCGGTGTGTACGATGTTACCCTAACGGTCGAGTACAATGGTTGTTATTCCTCGATCACCAAAGAAGATTTCATCACCGTGAATGGACCAATCGCCAGAATAGATTATGAGATCGATTGTGACGACCCGCTGGATGTCATGTTCAGGGATTCCTCTTACGATGCCACTTCTGTTTTCTGGGAATTCGGGGATGGGCAGGGAAGTAACAATTCCTTTGTAAATCATGAATATTTTGACACCGGGGATTACACGGTAATTCTGACAGCATTTAATGATAATACCGGATGTGCACCTTCAAGTGATACCGCTGTGGTTTGTGTACGAAATCTTCAGGCTGCCTTCACAACCGATAAAGACAAATACTGTCTGGGGGTTCCCATGATGCTCGATGCTTCATCCTCTGTCGATGTGAATGCGCATTGTGGTGAGGGATACACCTGGTTTTTTGAAAACAGCAGTCGGCCGATTATAACCGATACCAGTTACCTGGAAATTCCAACCCAGGTTCCGGAAGAAGAAACCATCATTTTGGTAACGACCGATATCAATGGGTGCCGTGATACCGTGGAGCATACTGTGGATGTTTTCAATGTCACAGCCGATTTTAGCTTTGATGATAACACCATATGTGCCGGAGCAGATCTTCCAACTGCTTTCACCGACCTTTCCACCGGAGATACTACTATTGTTTCATGGGAATGGACCTTTGGTGACGGGACCAGTTCCGGAGATCAAAATCCTACGCACATCTTTGGCAATCCGGTACTTTCGGACTCTTTCTACCTCGTAACATTATTGGTCGATGATGTTTTGGGCTGTGAAGGATCAATCACCTATGAACTGGACTTTTATGAACCTGTTTCAGAAATTTTCACCTTCCCGGGAACTCCTAATATTTGTGTCGGGGATGAAGTGGATTTCACAGCGACAGATTTCACCCAACAAGGTTCGAATCTGAGTTATAACTGGGATTTTGGCAATATGCAAACATCTACCAACCAGTCCGCAACCATAACTTATAATGAATCGGGGATATATTTTATAAACCTGCAATTCGAAGAGATCAGCAGCGGTTGTGAAGGTACTGCCAATACCCTGGTGAATGTACAATCCTATCCAGAAGCGGATTTTACTACCAGCGTTGACGGTCAGGGCATCATTTGTTATCCGGAAAACATCATCTTTTCTGATAACAGCGATACAGAGCACCCGTTATCGTACTTCTGGGATTTTGGTAACGACCAGAATGCCGTCGGAGCAAATCCGGCAGCTTCTTTCGGCAAAGGCACTTTTACTATTGTCATGATTGCCTCCACTGCCAATGGCTGTACGGATACGACCTCACAACAGATCACACTCGTTGGCCCCGAAGGTGATTTCTTCATGGATAATAACATTATTTGCGTGGGAGAATCCATTACCTTCCAATTGATCGATACGATTGATGTAAGTTCCTACACCTGGAATTTTGGAGATGGTTCTCAGGAATCCAACGTTGACCCGGTGACACATGCGTACGAATTCACCCCTCCCGGCGGAGAAACCGTTGCCACCCTGGTACTTGAAGGTCAGGATGGTGCCTGTACTTTTGCGGTGGAAAGTCCTGTATTCATAAGAGATCCACAAGCCGACTTCCTGGTCAATGGAATTGATGAATTGGTTTTCTGTGATGGGGATGTAAACTTCACCAACACCTCTTTAGGAGCGGATAGTTTCTTCTGGACATTTGGGAACGGTCAAAGTTCCAGTGATACTGATCCTTTTGTTTCCTACAATCCGGGAGAATACGACGTGACCCTGGTAGCCACTGACAGTCAGGCAGGTTGTTCTGACACCCTCTCCAAACAAATCATTTTAGGTAATCTTCCTGCTGTTGTTATGGTCGAGGACACCTTCTGTCCAGGAGGAACAACCATTCTGAC
>QQUB01000919.1 GCA_008501835.1 Bacteroidota bacterium | reverse complement strand
GAAAATACCCTATATGTTTTTACTGCCGATGTAATCAATCTGATCAAGTCGGGGACGGCAAATCATACCGACCCGAATGTTTCTTTCCTGATTGACGATGTGGTTCAATATAGTACCGGAATTATTCCCAAAACAGAACAATGGCAGAATTACGGTTTTACTTTTACCACAGAACCGGGGCAAACTTCGGTAGTTTTGTCGTTGAGGAATAATGCTCCTGGTGGAATTGGTAATGATCTGGCGATTGACAATATCGAGTTTCGGCCATGTGGCCCGGAAGCATTAATCTTACCATATGAAATAGAAAACATTTGTGAAGATGGTTCCCCCATTGATCTGGATGCCACAGTAGTGGGAGATCAATATCCTGACCCGGCTTTTCAATGGCAACAAAGTTTTGATGAAGGAGAAACCTGGGTGGATATTCCAGGGGCTACCGGCCCGATTTTTACACATACTGATCTTGCTTCCGGAGTTTATTACTATCGGTATCTGTTGGCCAACAGCCCGGGAAATTTATCGAACTCAAAATGCAGGGTAAATTCAAATGTGAAAGTTGTTAACGTAGTTCCAAAATTCTGGGAATCATCAGATACCTTGTGTGAGGGGCTCCCTTACGTTATAAATGATCAAATTATTAACCAAAGCGGTGTATATGTGGATAGCCTGATTTCATCCTTAGGTTGTGACAGTATAGTTACCCTTAATCTTGTTTTTGTCCCGGATTCACAAATTGAGGCAGAAGTTACCACCCAGGATCCGGAATGTGGCTTAACCGCCAATGGAAGCCTTTTGATAGAGAACGTAGCCAATGGAGTTCCACCATTGACTTATCTTTTTAACGGAGGTAACTTAGGTGGCTTGACTTTTTATGAAAATCTAATGGCCGGGCAGTATACACTTACTATTGAAGACAGGTACGGTTGTGTATTTGAGGAAACCTACACGATCAATGATCCGCCGGCTTTTATTGTAGATGCTGGCAATGATATTTTCGTGGAATTAGGAGAGTTGGCTAGTATTAGCCCCACCAATAATTTCCCCGTGGATACTTTTTTCTGGTTGCCTGATCCTCTGAATTGTAATCCCCCTTGCTGGGATCTGAATTGGGCACCAAAGGAGTCCGTTGATTTATTGCTGACCGCAGTTTCAGATAAAGGTTGTATTGCCGTTGATTCGGTTCATGTAGGTGTGATCCGGAATCGTAATGTTTATATACCAAATGTATTCTCCCCAAATTCGGATGGTATAAATGATGCGTTTACCATTTTTGGAGCAGTTCCTAATGTGCAGCGGGTAAGTTCTTTCAGAATTTTTGACCGATGGGGCAATCTTGTTTTTGAACAAAAAGATTTCCTGCCTAACGACGAATCTGCCGGCTGGGATGGACGGGTTAATGGAACGTTTGTACCTAACGGGGTTTATATTTATGTCGCTGAAGTGCTGTTCTTTGATGATGAGGTAAAGGAGTATTCGGGTGATGTTATGTTGGCGAGGTAGTAATGTGACTTGTGGAGTGTAGTTGAGCGAAGTGAAATCCCTGCAATTTTGCCGCAAACTGACGCTTGTACTTTCAGAGCCACATCCTTAACGAGAATTACCAGATTTACCCAAGTCGTTACAACTTTCCTCCTGTTCCAATGGAGGGCAATGGTGTCAAATTAGTGGTGTTTATAGGGAACCCCAGTCTCAGAGAGACGGTATCTCAGAGCATGGTACGTTAGTGCCTTGCTTTGAATTGAGAAATCCCCAGTCCCATTAGGGGGCATCCCGGTAACATGAGACAAGGACAGACCTATCTCGCGCCATAGGTGCGAAATCTTAAACCTCTTATCTTTCCAACCTTTCATAAAACTCACAGTTTACCCAATCAAAATCAGCAAAGTCTCCAGTCTCTTGACCATTTCCAGAACAATAAAATCCCAGGTACGCTCCGGTATATTTCTTGCTTAAAATATGAGTTGATTCAATTGATTCAAAAGGAATCAATTTTTTCCCATTATCCAAAGAATAACTGAATTGATAAATCTGATTTTGAGAATTAACCTCAAACATGATCTTATGGTTATAGCCGGAAATTTCCTTTGATTTTACGATTTGAGGAGCCGCTCCCGGAATCGCCAGTGTCAATTGAAGGTGAGATTTACCGTCTTTTTTAATCACCGTGAAATGGATGTAATTATTATCCTTTTGGAAAAGGCTGATGCCAGCTTCGCTCCCATTGTCTGCAGGTGAAAATTTCATACTGGCTGTATATTCAAAATCACTTTCCTTTTGGCGGAAGCCCATTAAACTGCACCGTCCTCTTTCTTTGATAATCTCTGGTTTTGCGTACAGTCTGAGATGGCCGGGATTTGCCGAAAGGCTATAGGTTTTCGCGAGCGGCACTCGTCTGAAATTCCATTCGAGATTTAAGTCCGTGGCATCAAAGTTATCTGAAAAAACCGTATTCCTGAATTGGGGCGCATTTTGGAACGGCAACGGATTGAACCGTTCTACTTTTCCGGTTGAGGGGGCGCAGACGGGCCATTCATATTTAACTTTTTTCCATTCAAAAGGTTCGCGTTCCCATTGTACCGGAATCAAATGCGTTTCACGCCCCATATTGGAACCTCTGTTTTCATCACCTCTGACTCCCAGAGCAACCATGAACCAACGGCCATCTTCCAATTCAATCAGGTCCGCATGTCCGGTACTGACTACCCAGTTATCATAGGAAAGGTTCCTGGTGGTGAGAATGGGATTTCGCTCATTAGGAATATAAGGCCCTGTGATTTGATCACTGACTGCAATCATTACAGCATGGTTGAAACTGGTTCCTCCTTCCGCTACCATCAAATAATACCTGCCATCCCGCTTATAGATATGAGGGCCTTCCACCCAAACACCGCCACAAGCTCCTCGCCAGAGGAAATGACGCTCCCCTTTGAGCGCCCAATTGTCCAGATCAATTTCCTGCAGCCAGATCTCTCCTTC
>QQUB01000563.1 GCA_008501835.1 Bacteroidota bacterium | reverse complement strand
GAGACACTGGTAGGCCACTCATCAAAGAAATCAAATTTGGAACGGATCCTCGCAAAGGAAAGCTCGAAAGTTTTTATCATCTGACCAACCGAGGAAAGAACGAGCTCCTGGAGAATAGAATCGTAGAGGAGGAGAGTATCCTGATGCCTAAAGGAACAAGTACAATGTTCGCCAACGATTATGAACACCGGAAGATGACCATCGACTGTCATATTGCTTGTGTCCAATCATGCGATAAAGAAGGGATTGAGCTTTTACAGTTTGACCGGTATTTTGACAAAACCGGCAACAACCGGTCCGGAAAAAACCTCAAAGCAAAAACCTCTATTGTCTATCCTGGAGGCTATATTATTGCTGACGGATCCTTTCTTATCAAAAAGGGAGGAACGTCTCGCCTGTATGCTTTAGAAGTCTACAATGACCGAAATACAAAACGAATTGTTGGTCAACTCTACAAACACGTCGAAGGGATCAAAGATTCGTCTCTTTGCCAACACTTTGGCATTGAGAAAGGGCACCGGGTATGTTGTGTTTTTTCACACGAGGGGATTATGAAACAGGTGATGGAGAGATTTGAGGGAGAGGAGTATAGTAAGTATTTTCTCTTTAGATATTCCAAATCAACCCATTCATCATTTTTGCAGAAGTGGTGGCTTATAGAGAAAGGGGAGTTTGGTCTTATCGGTTAGGAAGGTTTGAAATAAAACAACGTTGTGCAAAGTAGGAGAGAGGAGTAATGGAAAAGTGGCGAGGAGAGTTTATCTTCAGAGTAAGAAAGAAAATAGTGAAGATAAAAAGAGGACGAAAAATCGTTTCGAAGAAGTTGGAATATTGAGAAACATGATTCTTAGAAATTTACTAAGTTTGTCATGTTTTGTCAGAAATGTTTGTCACTTTCAAAAAAATAAGGGTTCCAAAGAAGTTATTACTTCTCGAAACCCTTTGTACCGAAGGCGGGAATCGAACCCGCACTCTGTTGCCAGAACTGGATTTTGAATCCAGCGCGTCTACCAATTCCGCCACTTCGGCAATTATTAATGGTAGCTTTTATATCCATAAAGTTCTGTTACCAGAACTGGATTTTGAATTTACCTGCCGATATCAGGAGGTAGGTCCTGCGCGTCTACCAACCTCCCAAATTTTAAATTAGTGAGGCAGGTTCCGCCACTTCGGCTCGTGGTCTATTTTAATAGTTGACGACTTTCCGTCAACGGGACGCAAATGTAGCTAATTTTTCAGAAATACGCAATAAGTAACGTTTTTTTAGATAATAATTTTTCACCTCAAAAAGTTCCGCCTCAGACGTTTCTTCGACAGATTTTTTTTCGAGAATCTGAATTACTTCTTTACGTAATTGATTTTCAATAATTTGCAAATCCTCCTCCGCAGAATTAACTATTTCAGGATCGAAATCAAATTCGAGTTCCATCAGCTTTTCATTAAATTCCATCATCTCCATCAGGAATTCCTGCGGAATATCATTCTTGTTTTCTTCGGTGAGAATCTTCAAATGTTCGAGAATATATTTCATTCTCAAATCTTCATCGGATAAAACCTTATAGGCTTCATTGTTTAGACTCGATAGCTGTAGGATCTCATTCTGCTTGTCTTCCGTATCCGTTGTGAAGAAATCAGGATGATATTGTTTGCTCTTACCGTAATATGTCTTTTTCACCTGAGATGCATCAGGTGAAAAAGACATCGGAATATCATAAAATTCAAAGTAATTCACGAAAATCGCTTTAAACTAAAGGAGAGGTTTCTAGTTTACAATTGCCCGGAAAATATCGAGGCCGTTGGCGTATAATAAAAGCCCTAACACTAAAATAAATCCAATTGTATTAGCCACTTCGATTACCCTGTCGCTTGGTTTAATACCTGTAACCACCTCAAAAATGAGGAACATCACATAACCACCATCAAGTGCCGGAATAGGCAGAAGATTCATGAACGCAAGAATCAGGGAAAGAATAGCTGTCATGAGCCAGAACCGTTCCCAGTTCCATTGTCCACCGAACATTTTACCGATGGAAGCAAATCCTCCGAGACTTTCAGAAGCATCAATCTTGCCTCTGGCCATTTGTCCAAATGCTTTGAGCTGTGTGAACAAAAAGTCAGTTCCCTTGGTAAATCCTGCTGGCAGAGCCTCACTATAGGTATAATCAATTCTTTCCAATTCAAAACCAACAGAAGCTACACCGATCCTGCCTTTATCTGTGGTGGTCATGGTCAAGCTGGTAGTGTCAGTCTGGTTGCGCAATACGCCTACTTCTATTTGAGTTTCTTTCAGGTCATTGACCGCTTTGGCAAACTGGTGGTAATAAGGCGTGGCTGCTCCATTTAAGCTGATGATTCTGTCGTTTTTCTCTAATCCGGCCTTTTCAGCAGGAGAATCGGCAAAAACACTATCAATTACAAAAAGCATTCTTGGCCTGAAAAGAACTTCATCCTTATTTCCATGGCTGATGAGTTCATTGGCCCATTTGTCATCAACAGGGATGTCAACGATTTCACCTTCTCTTTCCACCTTGATATGGTCCGCATTGTCAATACTAATGGCCTGAACAAGCAGTCTGTCATTGAATTGCTCAAAAGGCATTTCACCGATGCTGATGATCTTGTCTCCGTCCCTTAAACCTAATTCCATTCCAAGGCTGTCTACATAAATCCCTTCAGTCACCTGATCGGCTGGCAGGTATTCTTCTCCCCAAACCCACAAAACCATTCCATAGATCAAAAATCCGAGAATGAAATTAACGGTTACACCACCTAACATGATGATCAACCGCTGCCAGGCCGGTTTGGTTCTGAATTCCCAGGGTTGAGGTGGTTGCGCCATTTGCTCTTTGTCAAAACTCTCATCTATCATTCCGGATATCTTTACATATCCATCTCACGGAAACCATCTAATACCATACTCTGTCTCTCCGAACTTCTTTTTCAACAAGGAAAAACCAGCATCAAAAAACAGGTAAA
>QQUB01000056.1 GCA_008501835.1 Bacteroidota bacterium | reverse complement strand
AAGATACTACCGCCAGACGGAAAAAGATGTCCTTAATAAATTTTTCCTGCATACCGTATTTATTGGGAATCCAGGTACCGGAAAAACTACAGTAGCCCGCATTTTGACAAAAATATACAAAGCCCTGGGTATTTTGGAACGCGGTCATATGATTGAAACTGACCGCCAGGGACTCGTTGCCGGTTATGTGGGACAAACGGCCATTAAAACAGCTGAAAAAATCGAAGAATCCATGGGTGGAGTGCTTTTCATCGATGAGGCATACTCCCTGATGGAAGGCATGGCTGCAGGCGGTCGTGGAGGCTTTGGCGATGAAGCCATTCAGACCCTATTGAAACGCATGGAAGACCATCGTGGGCAATTCTTTGTATTTGTGGCTGGATATCCGGATAATATGGAAGCTTTCCTCAAAGCAAATCCCGGATTGAATTCAAGATTTGACAAAACACTGAAGTTCGATGACTACAGTCCACAGGACCTATTTCAAATCGGACTTCATATGCTCAAGGAGGAAAACCTTACCGCTGATCCTGATGCAGAAAAACATCTTGAAAATTATTTCACTTTCCTTCATAATTACCGCGACAAATATTTCGGTAATGCCCGTACGGTGAGAAACGTAATTCAAGAGGTCATCAAGGCACATAATCTCAGGCTTGCTGCCCTTACCCCTGAACAAAGGGAAGGTATCCCGGAAGATTTAATCACCATTGAAGATGCATCCGTACTCAAAACGGATAAAAGTGATTTTGTTTTCAACAAAAAAACCATGGGTTTTAAAAAGAAATAACCACTTCCCACACAGAAATACTATTTTTTGGAAAAATGGTATTTCTTTGTTTCTTTGCACCAAACCAGTAACCTTCAACAAGAATGCTTTTCAGATTTGTTTTCATCCTTGCGTGTGTAGTCATTTTCATCAATAGCTGTAACAGTGTGGTTTCCTTAAATTTTGGAACGCATAAGCTTCGCTCTTTTACCATGGAAGAAGTGGAATCCAGTGGTTTGGGAGACTCAGACTTTGTTGAAATTACCGATGCTCAGCTCACGGGTGATTTCATACATGCCCCCGGAACAAAAGAAAAGGATGGCGGTTTGGTTCTCTATCCTTTGCTTAGTAAAAAAGGGCTGGAAGCTTACGAAAAAGGGGAAAGCCCCTCTGCCAGGATCGTAGCCTGGACTGATATTTTTGAATGGGATTGCCTGGAAGCAAAAAACTGCGCCCCAAAAGGAGAAACAACCATTAAAGGAGTCATCAGGAAAATGGAGCCTGAAAAGGATAAAAGCCAGTCATTAAATGTCCAACTGCCTGAATTACCCATCTATCTTGAAGTAGGCAGGGAACCCACTCCCTGGTATTGGCACGCATTATTAATGTTGATTGCCGGAGGTAGTATCCTCTTCCTTGAAATCCGAAGGTTAAAAAAGAAGGCAGGGTAATTACAACCTGAATCCTCTTTCAAATAATATTTCTCTACTTTACACTTTTTTGTTTCACGCAGATTTCGCTGATGCTTTTCGAAAAACAACCTCATTTCTGCATTTATTCCGACCGTTGGTGCGGAATGTCGTTATTCTCCATCTGGGTTATCAGCGAGAGCAAATCAACCTTTATGAAACTCTCTTCCACTAGTGTGGGGTAAAGAAAAAAACATACACCTTCCAAAGTTTTTCAACCCTTTACAAATCGGAAAAAAGCCATTTTTTAAACAAGGGCCCGGTTTTATTCCATTAGGTAAAATTTAACTTTGCTTGCCTTTTTATGGAAAAGGTATCCGGTTGGCTGTGTCCAACTGCTTTCTATTACAAGCAAAATGCAAAAAAGAAAAATCATGGCAAAATTGAATTTTGGAGGTGTTGAAGAAAATGTGGTGATGCGCGACGAATTTCCGGTTGAAAAAGCACGTGAGGTGCTTAAGGACGAAACTATTGCAATCATTGGATATGGCGTACAAGGGCCGGGACAGGCACAAAACCTGCGCGACAATGGTTTCGATGTTATCATTGGTCAACGTAACCCATCCAAATCATGGGACAAAGCTGTAGCTGACGGTTTTGTTCCCGGAGAGTCATTGTTCTCCATTGAAGAAGCTGCTGAAAAAGCGACAATTATCATGTACCTTCTGTCAGACGCTGCACAGATCGCCGTTTGGCCAACGTTAAAACCATATTTGACTGCAGGGAAAGCATTGTATTTCTCACATGGTTTTGGGGTTACTTATAAAGATAGAACCAACATTATTCCTCCTGCGGATATCGATGTATTTCTCGTAGCTCCAAAGGGCTCAGGAACCAGTCTTAGACGAATGTTTGTAGAAGGCCGTGGTTTGAATTCAAGTTACGCCATTTTCCAGGACGCAACAGGCAGAGCAAAAGAACGCACCATTGCTATCGGTATTGGTATCGGTTCTGGTTATTTGTTCGAAACTACTTTCCAGAGAGAAGTATACAGTGACCTCACCGGGGAACGCGGAAGTCTTATGGGAGCGATCCAGGGACTTTTCGAAGCTCAGTATACTGTACTCAGAGAACGTGGACATACGCCTAGTGAAGCGTTCAATGAAACAGTAGAAGAGCTCACCCAAAGCCTGATGCCACTCGTGGCTGAAAATGGAATGGATTGGATGTATGCCAATTGTTCTACCACTGCCCAGCGTGGAGCACTCGACTGGAAAAATAAGTTCAGAGATGCTGTAAAACCGGTCATTAACGACCTCTATGATAGCGTTGCATCAGGGGAAGAGGCACAGCGCTCCATCGATTCCAATAGCCAGGAAGATTACAGAGAAAAACTGGAAGTGGAATTGAATGAGTTGCACGAAAGTGAAATGTGGCAGGCTGGAAAGGTGGTTCGTAGCCTTCGTCCGGAAAATAATTAAATAGACAGTCTTCAGTCTTCAGTCTTCAGTCCTCAGTCCTCAGTCTTCAGTACTCAGTATTTAGCTGACAGTTTACAGATTAAAGACAACATTTGGGG
>QQUB01000529.1 GCA_008501835.1 Bacteroidota bacterium | reverse complement strand
CGATCTGCCTTACGCATGGCATTTAGCGCCTCCGTTACAAAAACACCTATAACAGAACCGTAAGTATCGCGGAAATCACCTCTTTCTATGAAGTATTCCCCGGGACCAAAGAGCAGTTTCACATTTTTATCGGCATCCTTCAACCGCACCTGGAAATACCTTCCTTTATACCCTTCAACTACTTCATCATCCGGATGGAAAACAGCTTCCCAGTAATCGCGTTTTACATCAAAACTTTCTGCCCATTCTTCAGGTTGAACGGGATCGAGATTTACATCATCACCAAGTTGTTGCTGCAATTGTTGTTGCTCCTTGGCCAGTTCTTCCAGTGCCTCGGTTTCCTGTTGAATCTGTTCCTGCTCTTTTGCTGCTTCCTCCAGAGTTTTCTCCAATTCCTCAATTTCCGGTGCTAATTCCGTTTGTTCCCCTTTGATCTCCTGCAGCTTTTTTTGCAGGTCTTTGAGATCAATACAATCAATTTCCTCCTCAAATACTTTAGATTTGGCCAAAAAGTCATCGACTTTTTGATTCATTTCATCAATCCCGCAATCACCCTTTTCCCATTGGGCCTTGATGCCTGTTTTTTGAAAGAGTAGATCGGCCGCCTTGCCTTTGAGCTTATCGATGATACCTGATCTGTTTTGATAGAGATTTCGGGCCTGACCAATGCTCCCATCGATCTTTAGTAACCGATCCCCTATCCCGGTATTTTTGCCCGTCAACAATTGGAGGACTGAACTCACCTTATTCGTCCGGCCAGATAACTTGCCCAGTGTTTCCAATGCCTTCCCGGCCAGAGCAAACCCTTTATTTCCCTGAAGGAGATCATTCTGGAAAATTTTCAGGTTTTTAACTTTTTCCAGCAAACGCCCGGGACGTTTTTTAACCTTGTCATATTGTGCGTTCAAGCTTTCCTGGAAAGTTTCAGCAGGTTCCAGCTGACCCAAAATTTGCTTAAGCTCATCAGTACATATCTTCAGATTTCCTGAAATGACTTCCTCAGAGGGAAACTCATCCAATTTTTTGATTTTTTGTTCGAGTTCTTTTTCTTTTTCCTGTGCCTCTTCAATTTGCTTTTGTGTCTGATCTGCTGCTGCCTGAAGATCATTGGCTGCTTTTTCCAGTTCAGTATTTTCCCCCTGAAGGTTACTCAGTGTTTTTTCCAGTTGGTCTTTTTGTTTCAAAAGATCATCCAGTTCTTCCAGCAGCTGATTTTTCTTATTCACCTCTTCCTCCAAAAGATCTTTGAACTTCACAGCTTCACTTTCCAGCCCGGCAACTTCCTTTTCGAGTTCTTCCAGGATCTTCTTGGGTTTATCTCCCAATTTGCCGAGTATATCTTGCTTTTGTTGCTCAAGGTTTCCAAGGTTATTCCTTAGGCTTTCTAAGGCCTTGGTGCTGTTTTGAAAAGAATTATCCAGCTGCTCTGTTCTTTTCTTGAACACATTGGTTTTGGCTAATAGCCCGTCACTTTTATTAACCAGATTCTGCAGCTTCTCTTTCAACTTCCCACCTTTCCCGAAAAGGTTTTTGGCTTTTTCCAACAGGGCTCCCGGAGGACATTTGAATAGAGTTCCAGCCAGTTTACCCAGCAGGTTGGTTGCTCTTCCAACATTCCCAAGCAAGGACAGCGGACTCGGAACAAAGGCAACGACCAATGGAGCAAAAGCGAAAACAAAATTTTTCAATCCTTCGAATTTTGGTGCAGCTGTTTTCAGGTCCTGGGCAGCTTTCTCCAATTGTTGTTGCTCCTCAGGACCAATGGGCAGTTCTGCCACCTTTTGGTTGAGCCGTTCCACACGCTCATTTTTTGACATCCGGTCACGTGGTTTGTATTCTTTGGGCTGTTCAAGTTCCTTTATTACATTCCCATCTTTATCAAAATATCCTAATGCATAACCCAGTTCCTGGTATTCGTTTTTCGTGGCGGACAAGGCAGTTCCTCCTTTTTTTTCCGCCGTCCTTTTCTGGTCAGGGCAATTGGAGTCCATGCGTATTGACAGGTTTGCTGCACGACGGCTGCTCCTGAAACCATTTTGAGTCATCTGTTTGGCCCCTTCCGGATCATCCTTTTCTATAAATGCTTTGAATTCAGGGTTTTTCAGAAATTCATGCCCAAATGCACTTTCGAGTTGGTAATACCGTAAACAACTGGCTCCTCCCAACTGAAAAGCATCGTATTTATCCCGCCAGTCGAGCTTTGTTTGCAGTTCTGCCTTAATGGCTCTAAATACCAGATAAGCCTGCTTGAAATTTTCTGTTCGCTCAGCAGTATATTGTTCCGGTTGTATCGGCTCGTTGAGCTTAATATTGAAAATTTCAACCGGACAATCTCCTTCCTGACAGATGGGATCAGTTGATGTTTGAGAGAAGACAATTGAGGCTACAAACAATAAACAAAAAGTAATAAGTAAGCGGATCATTGGTCAGGTATTAAATTGTGTAATGGCTTGTACGAAGTTAAAATAACTAATCTTTTTTATGTAATTTCTTTTAAAACTATGTTCTGAGTGGAACCTTTGGTGTTCTGAATGGGGAAAAATCGCCCAAATCGACCATTCAGAACATAAAACCGACCATTCAGAACAAATACCCTTTTCACTACCTGTTTTTTAAGTCGGTAGTCCTACCTTAACAGCTTAAGACAAGTTAATCTATTTGATCTGAGTTAATAATTCCCTAACTTGGAACGTTTTATAAGTTATAATTCCATTTAATAATTAACAATTGCCCTTACTACATTTTAACAAAACTCATCTTATACTCCTGCTGCTATTCAGTTGGAGCATCCTGCCAGGAAAAAATTGTGACCTGCCGGAAATGGAAGCCTCTTTCCAAAAACTCACTGAATATATTGATGCCTTTGAACCTGTACCTGCTATTGCTCTGGCCGATTCCCTTATCAGCGAATTGAAAAGAAACGAACAGCAGGATTGTCCTTTATATTTATGGATACAATACGAAAAAGGGGAAGCTTTGGAGCTTTTACGGAATGAAAGTGAAGTTGCGTTAAAAATTTATTACGAAATCATAGGGAAGGGAGAGAAGCTCAAGAATTGGGAAATAGTTGCCGAAACCTATTTATCCATTGCACGCATCCACGAAATCATCGGCCGTCCAAAGGATTGTTTGCGTAACCTTTTGGAAGCCCGGACAGTTATTGAAAAACATAATCTTTATGGCGTATTCTCCCGATTTGCTGTTCGTTATGCTTCCTACCATCGTATTTATGATAATCGCGACAGTGCAAGGGTTTATGCTGTGAAGGCTATTCAATTTGGAAAGGACTATAACGTTCAAAGGTCTGAAGTGGACGGCTATTTGCTTATGGGGATTTTAACCGCTGACCTTGAAAAATCTGTTGACTTTTTCCAGGAGGCAGTTAATCTCTACCTCGAACGGGAAGCCTATTATGGCGCCGCCAGTCAAAAAACAAATATTGCAAGCCGGTACATCAGATCCGGTTACCCGGAAAAGGCCTTTAGCCATCTGGAAGAAGCAAAAAACTTCGCTGAGAAGATTCCAGAAAATTACAACGGATATTACAATATCTTCCAAAGAATATATGACCTCTGGCGCCAGGCTTTTGAAGCCCAGGGAAGGGAGGATTCTGCTTATGTTTATTTGCAAAAAAGTGTAGCGTCCGGCGAACAGGCTGATATCAGGGTGAATCAACAAAAGGTCTCAGAACAGGAAATCGCCTTTGCCATTGAAAAAGAACAGGCAAAACTTCGGTTTGAACAACAACGATCATTTTACCTTCGCTGGGGAATGTTATTGATGATCATCCTGTTAGTGGGTATGATCCTTGCTCATTTCAACAATGTTAAAAAGAAGCAATACATCGCCAAACAAAAAGATCTTATCTCCAAACAAAACGAAGAACTGAACATATCCCTTCGCAAACAATCAATGCTGCTTTCAGAAGTACACCACCGGGTGAAAAATAACCTGCAACTGGTCATGAGTCTGCTCACGTTGAAAGGTCGAAAAATGCAGGATTCCAATATCCAGGTACATTTCGACGACCTGGCTAATAAAGTTCACAGTATTGCACTGATCCACGAACAACTTTACCGCGCAGGAGAATTTGATGAAGTGGACCTCTACAACTACCTCAGCGATCTCACCAGCCACTTTCAAAGTCTTCAAAGTGAAGACTCTCCTTTTCTGCTTGAACTTGAAACCAATAATGTTCAACTCAACCTGGAAACAGTACTGCCCCTCGGCATCATTTGCTCTGAACTAATCAGTAACTCCCTCAAATACGCAAGACAACCAAACCGTCCACTGGGGTTAAAATTGTCCATCCAAAAAATAAATGATGAATTCGAATTTCATTACCAGGATAACGGTCCCGGGTACCCGGACAAAACCCTTAAACATAAACCCAACAGCATGGGAGGTCTGCTCATCAACAGCATGGTCAGACAACTTAGAGGCACCAGTGAAACGAAAAATCAGGATGGAGCGGTCTTTTACATGAAGTTCCGGGAAAAGGAGGTTTCGAAAGTTTAAATTAACACCAAAATTTCCCATGAGTGCATCAATAAGTTATGCTAATGATATCAAAAAATTTATTGATCACTGTAGTTTTCTGCCAGCTGATCCCATTATTGGGAATAACTCAGCACTGCATTTTTGAAAATCATTCCCTTTGTGTAATTACCTTTTCAAGTGGACATAATCCCCATGATCATAAGCTACAAATAGCCTTGGCAGACTTTTACGGAAACCGAATTACCAATAACATTCAGTACAATGGAGGGACAACCTTTTTCTCCGGACAAAAAGATCCAGACGGTTTTTTCTTTTACAACAAAAGACATGGTCGAAAAATGAAATTCAGCAGACCCATTTTTGAAAAATATCCACTCTCCGGGCAAGATTACCTGATGCTTATACCTAATTACCAGTTGGAAGAAATTTTCAAAAAACATCAAAAGGTCTACCTTCAGATACAAACAAAAAAAGGGGAGAACCTCAGACAGACACAGATGGTCCTCAAAAAGAAAGATTTTCATCCAGCCTGCACCGGTGCTGCCTACTGGAATGATAAGAGCAAGTTACAGCAGATGAAAATTTTGATCCAGTAACCCAAGTTCGAAAGGGCATGACTGTCCACAGTGGTATTGAAGGTGGACTTCTGTCAGCCCTCCACTTGCCCGAAACGAAAAAATTGCTTACTCTTGACAAAGAATATGAAGTTAAGTTTTTTGTCAACCATTTTGATTCTTTTAATTCAGTCAATGTCTGCACAAAATCAACCCATTGATAACGGTCCCACCATCATTTATCTGATCCCCGGCCAGGGTTCCGATTACAGAGTTTTTAAAAATCTCTCACTTGATAGTTCATTCGAAGTAAGGAATATTTATTATTCCATACCGGAAAAAGGAATGAAATTACCGGATTATGCCCGAGAACTTTCCAAACAAATTGATACAACCCGCAACTTTATCCTGGTGGGCGTTTCCCTCGGAGGCATGATCGCTACCGAAATAAATGAATTCCTCTCTCCCAAAAAGACCATCATCATTTCAAGTGCCAAAAACAGGAAAGAACTCCCTTTCCGCTATCGATTCCAACGCATAATTCCACTTTACAAAATATTCCCAAAAAGAGTACTAAAAGGCGGGGCGTTCATTATGCAGCCACTAGTTGAACCCGACAGGAACAAAGACAAAGATACTTTCGTAGGCATGTTAAAAGACAAAGACCCGGACTTCCTGAAACGCACCATTGGCATGATCATGCAATGGGACCGTACCGTTCACAATAATAACATTTTCCACATCCACGGCGACAAAGATAAAACCATCCCCATTCGAAATGTGAATTACAATCATCTCATCCAAAAAGGATCCCATATGATGGTTCTGACCAGAGGGGAAGAGATCAGTACCATAATCAATAGCATTTTACATGACTAATTTTTAATGATAAAGGATATTTATCTATATAGCGAATTATCCGAAAAAGTTGTAATTTACTTATCTCCATTTCCTCTCTGACGAATAGGGGATTAATTAGTATAAACCAATGCCAGAGGCATGGTATATTATTGCATGGTACGCCAGTGCCTTGTAATAATGCAAAATAAATCCAGTTCCATGGGAACGGCACAATTAGACTCATAATCAATTAATTGCATCGTTCCTATGGAACTGGGGATTTGCCAATTCATAGCAAGGCACTGGCGTACCATGCTATGAGATGCCGTCTCTCTGAGACTGGATTTTCGTAAAAACACTACTAATTTGACGCCAATTACTTCGAAGTTGCAGTAGGTGGGCTTTCCGCACTTGGATATCCAATTGACAAGAAAAAAAAACTCCTTATCATGAGAGCATTTATCTTTATCTTCCTATGCCTTTTTTTTGTCAATGTCCTGGTCGGCCAAAATTCTCTCCGGCCAAATACCATTATTGTTGAATCCAATTTTATCGCGACGCTTTCTTTTTCCTATGACAGACATGTTCCCGTCAAGGAAAAAATAGGTGTATCGTTTGGAGGTGACTATCTCATGGGAGTAGGTTTTGGCCATGGTAGTCATTGGCTGGCACCTGAAGCCGGTTTGCTTTTCTTCGGACCAAAGCATTTTTTGGAAACCGGAGTAATGTATGCCTTTGAAATGGGTTCCGAAGGAGAATCTAAGGAAAACTCCCCTGGCCTGAGATTTGCTTACAGGTTTCAGAGTAATAAAGGCTCGATCTTAAGAGCAACAGCCAATATTTTTTTCGATATCGATCCGATATTTGTTCCGGCTTTTGGAGTAGGATATAATTTCTAGAATCAGAGTCATTATGAAGCTGCAATTATCCACTCAAATAAATTGCCCTCCAAGGCAGGTCTTTTCCTGGATAGATGATCCGGAAAAAGCAAAGTTGTGGCAAAAAGGAGTGAAAAAAACTGAAATCCTAAAAGAAACACCTGAAAAGACAGGCACAACCTTCCGGGAAGAAATAGAAGAAAACGGCAAACGTCTGATCATTTTTGGGGAGATCACCCGTTATGTCCCAAATAAATTAATCGCTTTCCTCCTGGATAGTAAAATCCATACGGTAAAGGCCACTTTTTCGGTTTCAGGATCAGAGCATCTGACAACATTTTCAGCCAATTGGCAGATCAAATGGAAGTTTCCCATGAGTTTAATGGCCGGCTTATTCCATAAACGAATAAAATCTAATATCTTGGAACAGTCAAAATCCGAATTTTCAGAACTGAAAAGACTATGTGAAATCTAACTGTTCGCCAGGACATCCATGTCCACAGCGGCTAAGGTTAAGGACTCCTGTCCGACAGTAACAATAAAAAAACAAATCATGAGTTTCACGATTCTTTACGTAACACACGAAAACCAAAAAGAAGCCAAAAAAATCACAGACCACCTCTTAAACAAAAAACTGATCGCCTGTTCGAACCTGATTCCCATCGAAGCAGCATATTGGTGGAACGGTAATATCGAATCAGCCGGAGAAGTAGTCACCATCCTAAAAACGACCAACGAAAACAGGGAAAGGGTCACTATCGAAATCGAAGCTATCCACCCCTATGATGTCCCATGCATCATCCATTTCCAGGTGGAAGCTAATCCCGCTTATGAGGCGTGGATTAATGAAGAGACTGTCATCTAATCTTCTTATGTACTTGCCTTTTTGGGTGTTAATCAGTTATTTTTATACCCGAATTAACATGGATTGCAAAATCCTGTCTTAAAACTCATAAAACCTAAAACTCAAATTATGGCTTTCTATAAAAATTTAAAAAACTATAAGGACTCCGAAACCTACCCCAATAAACAACAATGGATAACCTCCAGACTGCTCACCCTCAGACATGATTTAAACGAGGTCATTCAAAAAGACAGAAAACCAAACTCCCTGATCATTGGCTCCTGGAACATACGGGCATTTGACGGGGGAGTTCTAAGAATGGATGAAAGCTACCACTACATCGCAGAAATCATCGATCATTTTGATATTTGTGCTATTCAGGAAGTTAAATCAAGTTTAGGTCCCCTAAAACGTTTGGTCAAATTATTAGGCCCTAACTGGGACTATTTCGTATCAGATGTTTCCACTCACGGCGGTGGCAATAGCGAAAGGATGGCCTTTGTCTATAATAAAAACCGGGTTTTCTTCAGAAATCTGATAGGGGAAATAGTCTTATCAAAAGAAGATCTGATTGCCGGTGAGCAAATAGCAAGATCACCGTTTTTTGCTTCTTTTCAGGCCGGATGGTTTAAGTTTTCATTGTGTTCAGCTCACATTATCTTTGGAGATGACCTCAGCCTTAGGGCCAAAGAGATTGGTGCTATAGCAGAATCACTGGTGGAACGTGCTGAAAAGGAAGACCAGGTTCACATTTTTCTTGGCGATATGAATATCGAGGATAAAGATGATGAAATAATGGCAGCGTTGAAGAATTCCGGAATGACGGTGCCGGAATTTGGTGGAACCAATATGGATGGCAAGAGATGGTTTGACCAGATAGCCTTTACTGAAAAAGGGAAAGCCACTCGCAAAACGAGATTACTCAGGCATGGCAAATTTGATTGGCGACATGCAGTTTTCGGACCACACCCGGATGATGCCCCTCCCCCACTTTCCCAGGAAGACATTGACGGAGGGAAATCAAGATTGAGCTTAAATGATTATTTGAATCACTATGAAGATATTGTCAAGGAGATCAGAAAGACCAATAAAAAAGACCCGTTTAAGGACTGGGCAAAATCCTATCGCAGGTGGACTACAGACGAAATGTCAGATCACTTGCCCATCTGGATTGAATTGGAAATAGATTACTCCGATGATTATTTGAGGCAATTCCTGAATCAATAATGAAGTATTAATAAATATCAACCATGACCACTCAAGAAGTACTCACCCAACTAAAAGAATACGGAGACGAAAGAACTAAAAAAACGCACATGACCCACGGTGCCAAAGAACCAATCTTTGGTGTAAAAGTGGCCGACCTCAAAAAGATCCTCAAGCAGACCAAAAAGAATCATGAGTTGTCACTGGAGTTATATGATACCGGAAACTCGGACGCCATGTACCTCGCAGGGTTGATGGCCGATGAAAAACAAATTTCCAGGGAGCAATTGAACAAGTGGGTCAAAAATGCCTATTGGTCGTATCTCAGCGAATACACCGTTCCCTGGGTAGCTGCTGAAACAGAATTCGGTTTTGAATTGGGATTGGAATGGATAGAATCCCCGGAAGAAACCATTGCTGCTGCAGGTTGGTCAACTTTGGCATATTTTTCCGCCGTAAATAAGGACGAAGATCTGGATATGGACAAGTACCGCCAATTATTGGACAAAGTTGCCAAAGAGATACATAACGCCCAAAACCGGGTAAAATACACCATGAATGGCTTCGTCATTTCCATTGGGTCCTATGTCCCGGAACTAACCGCTAAGGCAACTCAAATCGCCGAAAAAGTAGGCATTGTGGAGGTAGACATGAATGGCACTGCCTGTAAAGTCCCTTTTGCCAAGGACTATATCCAAAAGGTTATAGATAAACAAAGAGTCGGTAAAAAAAGGAAGACAGCGAGGTGTTGATGTAAAATTACTGTTTCAGGTTGCAAGTTTCAGGAGTTTTGGATTTTATGAATTTATTGGATTTCAAGCATCCTTATCATAGTATCAAGGTTACACGATCATAAAACCAATTCATGTGGAATTTAAAAATCTAATTTTCGCGGCAATTCTGATAAGCACATACTGGGTGTTGATGCCCCACAATTTACAAGCACAGGATTCCAAAAACAAATACATCGACACAACGTTAATCGAAGACTTTGCCCAAAAAAATGCCACTCGAAACTCCTTAGAATATCAGGAAGTTTGGAAGTCCGCCAGGAAAATTTTCAAAAAAGGCAAACAGATTAACTGCCAACATTTGGAGACTATCTTCCGTAAAAACTTTTTCGCAAGCCAGTCCATACCCGAAGAAAAAGGAATAACAAGGTATCAACTTTTCAGCGGATCAAATGGAATCATTGGTCAGGATATCGTGTTATTTATTAATTCGGAAGATGAAATCATTAAAATTGAAATAATTGGTTACGGGAAATGAAAGCACACTTGCTGCCGTCGTTATTTTTAAGCTCTTCTACAATAAACAAAGGATGAAACTATCGAAAGATAACTATTTAAAGGCAAGGGATTTTATATTGACCAATGCGAGGATGATAGAAAGGCGTTTATTTCAATTTCATTTTGAAAATGATGGTCCTGAAGGAGTTTTTCATGCAGTATATGCCTACCGGAACTCCGACGGAGGCTTTGGGCACGGAATGGAACCTGACACCGCCTCACCTGAAAGTCAACCACTTTTTAGCGTCATGGCTCTTGAAACCTTAGACGAAGTTGGCTATCTGAATAAGGAAATTATTTTAAATGACTTTATGCCTTATTTTGAAAGCATTACAACTGAAAAAGGAGGGATTCCCTGGATGTTGCAACCTAAAAGCGATTATCCATGTGCAGAACATTTTAAGACGGTAAAAGAATGGGCTGCTTTGAGTACAACAGCACCTTTATTGGGAATGCTTGAGAAATACAAAATTGATATTCCCTGGATGCAAAAAGCAGAAGAATTCGTCTGGCAGGAGATTGAGCGGATAAAGGATAAACATGTTTTTTGTCATTTATGTATCCCAAGGCGATTACATTTCCTGCAATACACCAAAAGCAGAGTTAAGGCGAAAAAAGCATTTAATGATTTAAAGAAATGGATATTAGCGGAAGGAGTACTTTGCAAAGATAAATCTGATGAAGGTTGGGGACTTTATGGGAAACCACATAGTTTGTACTATGCACCTTCACCAGAAAGTATGCTAAATCCAATATTTTCCGATGACACAATTAACACTGACATTATTGAATTAATTAATCGGCAGAAAAATGATGGAAGATGGGACACCTGGTACGGATTAAGTGAAGGGATGAAATTGGAATGGGCAGGAATACAGACCCTTTGGACTTTGAAAACACTGAAAAACTACGACAGGATAACCAGGTAAAAAACTAGAAACAATATCGGTTTGGGCAAAAGGATTGCGCTACTTTTCAATCTTCGACCTATCAACTTTTTTGGCCCACGAAAACTTAGGGGCAGACTCAAAGCCACCCTTCCTAAGAAGGGTTGAAAATAGATTGTTATAAACAACATCCAATTAAATTAAAAGATCGTATATTCGGAGCATTATTATTAAAAAAAACCAATTCAAACGAAATGAAAAACTATTTAACGGTTTTGGCTATTCTGCTCCTTCAAACAACCTTAAGTGCTCAAATACCCACTGAAAATTTAATATTGTCCTTACCTTTTAATGGAAATGCATTAGATGAAAGCGGGAATCTAAATCATGGAGAAGTCAATGGAGCCAATTTGACTACTGATAGGTTTGGCAATGAATATTCCGCCTACGCTTTTGATGGCATGGATGATTATATAATCATTGAGAACAACAACATAAACCAAACTACTGAAGCTACCTTTTCCTTTTGGTTCTCGCCATCAGATGATCTGACTTCTCAATCGAATCATCAAATTTTCTTTCAATCCGATGTGGGCGGGGACAATGTAGGAGACTTTATTCTAGCCTTCAACAGAACGAACTGCTATTCTTTTCCATCAACAGAGGATGGGAAAGTAAACTTTGAGCTGCAAGGAGATTTTGTAAATAATAACTCAGAGAATTGTTCCGCTTTTGGACTGACACGAGTGTCGTCGGCAACCAATTCCTGGCAATCAGG
>QQUB01000015.1 GCA_008501835.1 Bacteroidota bacterium | reverse complement strand
GGGTAGAAGAAGAGACAGGGTTAAGCAAATAGCCAAAGAATTTTCAGAGGCTTATAATACCTCAGTTAAAGGTTTGGTTTTTGATGTAAGGAAAAGGAAAGCCGTTGAAAAAGCAATTGACGGACTAGGAGAAGAAGTCGGGATAATCGACATCCTTGTAAACAATGCCGGTAAAGCCAAAGGGTTTGATGCGATCCATGAGGGGGATTTTGAGCATTGGGAAGAAATGATCGATACTAATATAAAGGGGCTTTTGTACTTAACAAGGCTCATTGCTCCGCATATGGTGGCCAATAAAAAGGGACATATTATTAACATCGGATCTATTGCCGGCAAAGAGCCGTATCCGAAAGGAAATGTTTATTGCGCCACCAAATATGCGGTGGATGGCCTTACCAAGGCTATGCGGATGGACTTGCACGAACATAATGTGAGGGTAAGTCAGATTGCTCCTGCTCATGTGGAAGAAACCGAGTTTGCTTTGGTACGATTTGACGGGGATGAAAAGAAATCGAAAATCTATGAAGACTTTACTCCGGTCAATTCAACGGATATTGCCGAAACCATCTATTTTATGGCTACCCGCCCGCATCATGTTAACATCCTTGATGTAGTGATCCAGGGAACACAACAGGCCAGCGCCCTGGTCGTGGATCGATCAGGCAGGAAATAAAAAAAGGCCCGGCATTTGCCGGGCCTTTTTTGGTTAGTCTAGTTGGAAGCACTGCCTTCCATTTTTATACCAGCTTCTCCTTTAATGCCGATGATCATTTTGATACCATCAGCAGTGAGCCAGGCATTTTGAATATTTAATTCTTCAAGTTCCCCCTCCATAAATATATTCTTGGAGAGTTCGTAATGTTTCAACTGGTCCTGTAACATTTTTTCCATTTCCTTCAGATTGTAATCCAAAAGGAAATTGAGGTTGTCCTTGATTTGCTTCTTCAGCGTACTCTTGAGTAACCAGGCTGCAGATTTATGCAAAAAACTTTTTGTGTCCAGGGTGAATTCAAGGTTGTCCAGGTCAATAGATCCCTTTTCCGTGTCGTAAGAGGGCTTGCCGGTTAGATAAATACTGCCCTTATAACTTCCTGAAAGTTTGGTACTGACGATGATATTATTTCCCTGCCCATACATATGCAGGTCCTCAATCACGGCATAATATTTACCTGATTCAAACCTTTCTCCTAATAATTCAGCTTTGGCCATACTGTCTGCCTGTTCGTAGGTAATCTCCGCGCCAATATTTAATTCGAAGTTGCTGTTATAATCTTCCGAGTATTCAAAACGTGGCAAGTCATAAGACATGGTTTGCCAGTATTCCGGTTTCGTCCCAAGTTTTACATCAGGCTTGGCTTTAATCAAAATGGTGGTATTAATGGATTCATTATCCATCTGAGGTCTTGTGAGGCTAAGGGATTCTGGATTTACCGTCAGCCAGGTATTGTATTCCGGAGAGACGAGAATAGGATCAAATAGCCCTTTCCAGGCTTCCTGAACCGTTTCTCTCAGGTTAAAGTAGGCTTCCACCTGTTCGTCAATGGATTTTCCAATAAAGGAACTGCTTCGATTTAAAATAATATCGCCAATGAAACCGGCTGAAATACGGACACCGCCAATATTGATGGCTGGTTTTTTGGACCAGACATAACTCAAAACACTGCTTTCTGTCTGAAGATTCCACGCTTCGTCAATGTCAAATGCCGTTCTGAAAAACAACCTGATCGATGCATCTGCTTTTACACTGCCAAGAGGTGTTTTGTAGGTTATCAACAAATCCAGGGGGATTGAGTATTTGAGGGCCATAATATCCGGAACGATCGTAAGTGGTTCATTTTTTTCGGCTTTGATCTTCATATTATCTCCATCGTCGAAGGTGTTGTCTTCGTACAAAAGACCATCGAACTGCTCATTGAGCATTTTCTCCAGTTCGTTGATCTTTATCCTTACCGGTATATTGATAAAGGAGGTTTTTTCTTCAAAATATGTGTCGTAACGTTCCATAGGTTGAACAGGTTGTGTTGTTTTACAAGAACCAAACCCTAAGAGCAAACTTGCCATTAAGAGAAAAAATATGGGTTCTTTTTGTTTAAATGAGCCCCTCATTTGTCGATTATTTTTGATAGTTGGGTAATAGGATTTCGATTTTTAAAACCGGTTTGGGTAAATTTGAACAATTAAAATTATGAGGACAATAATAGCTCAAAAATAATTACGCCAGGTTGTGGATTTATTTTAAGAAACTTTTCTCAACCTTTTCACTGGCTATATTCAGACTATTTTTGTTCACATATTTATATAAAAGGGTGCAACCCTTTTTAAGTTAAAATGTCATTTTAAACAGAGCGGCTAAAAAATCGTATCGATATTTGGCCATTAAGGTTATTGGCAAGTTCCGCTCTGGGAATTAAAAAACCTCTTTATGATGCATCACAGAACTATTCTTCTTTTATTGGCATTTTTGTGCACTGTCGGATTATCAGCACAAAACAAAGACCATTCTCAGGATAAAAGCAAAGCCTTTTTAGGAATTAATTATGAATTAATTTCCAAGGAAAAAGCTCGTTTGTTAGGTTTTGATAATCCTTATGGGGATTATGTTACAAAAGTAATAAAAAACACTGCTGCAGATAAAGCAGGTTTACAGATTTTCGACTACATCTATGGTGTGGACGACTTTCGGGTTGGAAAGGACCACCAACTGGGGAAAGTTTTAAAAGGTCTTCATCCGGGAGATAAAGTCATGGTGCATTTTTACCGCCAGGGTAAGTCATTTTCTTTACCGGTCACTCTTGGAACTAAAGGGGATGTAAAAGAGCAATCCAAGTCCCACGCTTTTCTAGGGATCAGTCAGCATAATGAATATGAAGAAAGTTCTAAAGGGGTGATGGTTAACGTGGTGGATCACTCTGCAGCCAAAGAAATGGGCTTGCAAAATGGTGATGTTATTCTGACCATCAATACCTATCCGATGGTAACCTGGTCAGATATTGCAACAGTTATCGAGTCGATGGAGCCCGGCCAGGCAGTTAACATAACCTATACTCGGGACGGTAAGAAGATGAGAGCAAGTGGTAAGGTGAAATCAATGGCAGAAACAAAGCAGTATACAGCTGTTAAGCCGGAGAAAAAGGTAAAACCTTATTTAGGGATCCAATATGATGAATTGTCAGGATATAAGGCAGAAAAACTAGGGGTCAGAAACCCTTATGGAACATATATAACCCAGGTTTATCCTGGCACTGCTGCTGACAGGGCAGGTCTTCTGGCGTTTGACTATATTGTCGGCATAGACAATTACGTTTTTGGAGAGGACCAGGATCTGGGAGTAATCATGGGTAAATACAGCGCGGGAGATGAAGCAATTCTTCGTGTAATAAGAGGAGGGGGAAAAGTGGATCTGGATGTAGTGTTTGGTAACCTTTCCGATAAAAAGACCATCGTTATTGATAAATGTGAAAAAGCCTTTTTTGGAATCATACAAATCAATTCCAAAGAAAAAACAGAAGGTGTGGTCGTAGATATTGTTCCTAACTCCACTGCGGAGGCCATGGGGCTTAAAAAAGGAGCTATGATCGTACGTATAAATAATCACAATACTTTTGACTGGTCAGATATTACTGCTGCTATCAGCCAGTTGAAAAAAGGAGAGGAAATTTCCGTTGAATTCATGCAGAATGGGAAGAAACAGAAAAATACCCTACCGATTAAGTCCTATTGTGAAACGAAAAAAATTGAAGGTAACAGTCAGGCTGAATCCCTAGGAAAAGAAGCAGAATCCTGGGCGGTAACTGCTCCCGGAATGATGGAAGAAGGTGAGCCTGTTGATATCAATAATGTCGATCTCATGATCTCCGACATTTCAGATATGGAAGCTTCGATGATGGAGTATGAAACCGGTGCCTCCAACCTGAGAGTGGATTATCTTTCAATTAACCCACACCCGGAAAGCGGAAAGTTTTTGATGGAGTTCAGCCTTGAAGGAACAGGAGATCTTAGTGTGCGTTTGCATAATGGCGCTGCCAGAGAAATTTATTCCTATGAGTCTGCCGACTTTAATGGCCCATTCAGCGATACTGTTAACATTTCCCAAAATGGAACAGGGAATTATTATATCGAAATAAAACACGGGAACAGACACCTGTGTAAAAAAATAACACTTGCTGCTATGTAGCAGGTAAAGACTCCAATCTTTTTTAAGATAGTTTTTTGGGCCCTACTCAACGGAGTGGGGCTTTTTTTTTACCTTTGGTAACGAACACCTTTATTAAATTGCCCGGCTTTTCTATTATTTCCGGGACATTTCCTCTTTGGATTGTTCGGGGGAATGGTTCTTGCTAAATCAGTAAAAAATGAGAAACAACCTGTCTTTAAACAAATCACTTTTTTTTACAATTCTTTTTATTCTTACATCCGTCCCTACAGCTTTAGCCCAAAAGTCGGGTACCCAAAGCAATACAGGGTTTGAGGAAGCCTTATTTGAATCCCAGCAATGGAGAAGTATTGGGCCTTTTCGGGGAGGAAGATCTGCTGCCGTTTGCGGAGTACCGGGAAAACCTAATCTGTATTATATGGGAGCTACAGGCGGTGGAGTCTGGCGAACAAAAGATGGCGGACAAACCTGGGTAAATATTTCAGATGGCTATTTTGGAGGTTCTATTGGAGCCCTGGCCGTAAGTGAATATGACCCTAATGTAATTTATGTAGGAGGAGGGGAAGTAACAGTTAGAGGAAATGTTTCTTATGGTTATGGAATGTGGAGAAGTACAGATGCAGGAAAAACCTGGAAACATATTGGCCTTAAAAATTCAAGGCATATTCCTCGGATTAGAATTCATCCAAAAAATCCGGATCTGGTTTACGCAGCAGTGATGGGGGATTTATTTAAACCCAGCGAGGAGCGTGGAGTCTATCGGTCAAAAGATGGTGGAAAGACATGGGAGAAAATCCTGTTCGTAAATGAAGATGCAGGAGCTGTAGAGCTGCTATTAGACCCCAATAATCCCAGGATAATTTATGCCTCGACATGGAATGTGAGACGAACTCCATACAGTCTCTCCAGTGGAGGCGAGGGGTCAGCTTTGTGGAAAAGTACGGACAGCGGTGATACCTGGACCAATATTTCAGATAAACCCGGATTACCAAAGGGCGTCTGGGGAATTAGCGGGGTTGCCGTTTCTCCTTTGAATTCGGAAAAGGTTTGGGCGATTATTGAAAATGAAAAAGGAGGAGTTTATCGATCAGAAGACGGAGGAGAGAACTGGGCAAAGGTTAATGATTCCAGAGCGTTGAGGCAAAGGGCCTGGTATTATTCCAAAATATATGCTGATACTCAGGATGAAGATATCGTTTATGTAATGAATGTGCGATACCATAAGTCTAAAGACGGTGGAAAGACATTTAAAGCTTACAATGCACCACATGGAGATCACCATGATTTGTGGATCGCTCCTGAAGATAATCAACGAATGGTCATTGCCGATGATGGAGGTGCCCAGGTTACTTTTGATGGAGGAGACAACTGGTCTACTTATTATAATCAACCTACCGCCCAGTTTTACCGGGTTACAACAGACGATAGTTTCCCATTCAGGATTTACGGGGCTCAGCAGGATAATTCAACAGTAAGAATTGCCCATAGGACTACTGGAAGAAGTATCGGTGAACGGGATTGGGAATCAACAGCAGGAGGGGAAAGTGCTCATATAGCAATTTCTCCTGAAGATAATGATATTGTTTTTGGGGGCAGTTATGGAGGCTTTTTGACAAGACGCAATCATCGGACCAAACAATCCCAGGCGATAAATGTCTGGCCGGATAATCCGATGGGGTATGGAGCTGAGGGTATGAAGTACCGCTTTCAGTGGAACTTCCCGGTTTTCTTCTCTCCTCATGATCCAAAGAAATTATATGCTGCTTCCAATCATTTACATGTATCCTACGATGAAGGACGCTCCTGGGAAATCATTAGCCCTGATTTGACGAGGAATGATTCTACAAAATTGGTTTCTTCAGGTGGACCCATTACCCAGGATAATACAGGTGTTGAGTATTATTGTACCATTTTCGCGGTAACGGAATCCCCCGTAAAAGAAGGATTGCTTTGGGCTGGTTCGGATGACGGACTTGTGCATGTTTCAAAGGATGGAGGGAAAAACTGGGAAAATGTAACTCCGAAGGCAATGCCAGAGTGGATGATGATCAATAGTGTCGAAGTCGATCCATTTAATGAAGGGGGCGTGTATATTGCAGGAACACGCTACAAATTAGGCGATTACCAGCCTTACATTTACAAATCAGAAGATTATGGCCAGACCTGGAAACAGATAAATAAGGGCATTGATCGGCAACATTTTACCAGGGTCGTCAGAGCTGACCCAAACCGGGAAGGGCTATTATATGCCGGAACTGAAACAGGGATGTACGTTTCTTTTGATGACGGAGAACACTGGCAATCCTTCCAGATGAACTTACCGGTGGTCCCCATTACGGATCTCGCCATCAAAGATGATCATCTGATCGCTGCGACCCAGGGAAGAAGTTTTTGGATGATTGATGATCTGACAGTTTTGCATCAACTTGAAGAAAAGGACAGATCTGCTGGTGTGAAGCTTTTCCAGCCTAGGCCTTCGCTGCGCATGCCAGGAAGTCAGAATAAGAAAAATATTCATGCAGGACTCAATCATCCCGGAGGGGTTATGGTCAATTTCTTCCTTAAGGAAAAACCTGCGGATTCAGTGCTGGTATCTTTGACTTTTATGGAAATGGATGGAGATACGATCAAAACCTTTTCATCAAAAGCAAAAGAGAAGGCTGAAAAACTTGAACTGAAAGCAGGAGGTAATATGTTCCGCTGGGATATGAAATATGCGGATGCCAGGAAATTTAAAGGTATGGTGCTTTGGTGGGGAAGTTTATCAGGACCTGTGGCTTTGCCTGGGTTTTATAAAGTGGCCCTGAGTGTCGATGGACAAGTTCAGGAACAGACATTTGAAATATTGGCAAATCCTCTTTCCGAATCTTCCGATGCAGACAGGGAGGCTCAGTTTGCTTTCCTGATGGATGTACGTGATAAGGTAACCGAGGCTCATGAAGCCATCATTGATATCAGGGATATAAAGGGGCAATTGAATAATATTGCTGATCGTCTGAAAAAGGATGAGGATAAAAAAGAAATCGTTGAGAAGGCCAAATCTTTAAAAAAGCAATTGACGGAAGTTGAAGAGGCACTTTACCAAACCAAAAATCGCAGTCGTCAGGATCCATTGAATTATCCGATCAGGTTGACTAATAAATTAGCGCATTTAAACTCATTGAACAGTATCGGTGATTTCAGGCCAACTAAACAATCTTATCAGGTAAAGCAGGAATTAACAAAAGCTATAGACCATGAACTGGGTAAATATCGTTCTATCAAAGAAAAAGTTTTACCGGAATTGAATGAATTGATACGGAAAGAGGGCGTCAACGGAGTACTTTTGAAAGATTCACTGTAAACAGAAATTAACAGGTAATTTTAGGGTGGACGGAGCTCACCTAAAAAAGATTAGTATTATCTTCGCGTCCTGTTTTATCACCTGAACAATTCAGGATTACAGTTGTTTTAACCCAAACGAAAAGGGCAATTTGATCAAGCTAAACATTTTACATTAAACAAATGGATACACAAACAATAGAAAATCTGGACATTATTGTTGATAGCGCACGCGACTTTGCAGAAAAGTATATTCGTCCGCATGTTATGGAGTGGGATGAGGATTCAACATTTCCCAATGATCTTTTTAAAAAATTGGGTGATCATGGTTTTCTGGGGGTTCTTGTACCTGAAGAGTACGGTGGGTTTGGTCTGGGATATCAGGAATATGTTTCCATAATTGTCGAAATAGCCAAGGTTTGTGGTTCAATTGGATTATCGGTTGCAGCGCATAACTCACTTTGTAGCAACCATATTTTGCAATTCGCCAATGAAGAACAAAAGCAAAAATATTTGCCAAGGCTGGCAAGTGGTGAGTGGTTAGGTGCATGGGGGCTTACAGAACCAAACACTGGCAGTGATGCGGGGAGAATGCAATGTGTTGCCACAAAGGATGGTGACCATTACGTGATCAACGGTTCAAAAAATTTCATTACTCATGGTAAATCCGGTGATGTAGTGGTTTTGATAGCCAGGACAGGGGAGCCGCTTGACAGTCGCGGAATGACGGCATTCATAATAGATAAGGGCACTCCCGGATTTCGACCAGGAAGAGTTGAAAATAAACTGGGTATGAGAGCTTCTGAAACTGCTGAATTGATCTTTGAAAACTGCCGGGTACATGAAAGTCAGGTAATCGGCGAGGTGGGAGAAGGTTTTATCCAGGCCCTGAAAATCCTTGATGGCGGTCGTATTTCCATTGCGGCTCTTTCCCTGGGCATTGCCAAAGGTGCCATGGAGGCCTCCTTAAAATATGCACAGGAGCGTCATCAGTTCGGCAAACCAATTTCATCATTTCAGGCGATTAGTTTCAAACTAGCTGATATGGCAACCAAAATCGAAGCTTCAGAGTTGTTGACACGAAAGGCAGCCAAAATGAAAAATGCCGGAGAAAAAACTACCAAAATCTCCGCGATGGCGAAGTATATGGCTTCGGAAACCGCTGTTGAAGTGTCTACGGACGCTGTGCAGATATTTGGAGGTTACGGTTATACTAAGGAATATCCCGTGGAAAAATATTTCAGAGATGCAAAATTATGCACCATTGGGGAAGGAACTTCGGAAATTCAGAAACTTGTAATTTCGAGAGAATTAACCAGGAAATAAAGTAAAGTATTCCTGATTGGAAAGGGGGAAGTCTTCTGGATTTCCCCCTTTTTGTTTTCAATGATTTTTACACTTGATTTGTGTCTGATTTAGTGGTAATTTTATTGTCCTTTTTAAGAGAATCAACCGCTAAAAATGATAACAGGCATAAGTCTTTCAGGGGGAGGTGCGCGCGGGATAGCACATATTGGGGTTTTACAGGCACTTGAAGAAAATGATATTTACCCGGATGTAATTTCCGGAGCGAGTGCCGGGGCTATTGTCGGGGCCTTTTATGCTTCCGGTATGCGTCCCTCACAGATATTTCAATTGGTAAGAAAAAGCAGTTTGCTGAGGTTGTTCAGCTTTGGAATTCCCAACAGGGGAATAACAAAACTTACTTATTTAAAAACTTTATTGGATAAAAACATCAAAACCGAGGCTTTTGAAGGGTTGGACAGAAAATTAATAGCTTCCATTTCCAATTTAAATACCGGGTTAACGGAGGAAGTAGATACCGGCCCCCTTTATGATGTAATTGTAGCCTCAGCCAGTATTCCTCTGGTATTTCAACCTGTAGAAATAAACGGTCAGATATATGTGGACGGAGGTTTATTGAATAACCTGCCGATGAATAAACTACGGGAAGCAGCAGACTTCATTATGGGAGTGAATGTGATGCCGGATATAGAGGTGGAAAATGATTCAATAGAATCTACAATCGGAGTAGCTACCCGATCCTTTCAGTTATCGGTCATCGCCAATACCAGACCAAACTTTCAACATTGTGATGTCCTCATTGAACCTGAAAAGGTTCACCCTTACCACGTTTTTCAATTGAACAAATACAAGGAGATTTACGAAATTGGTTATGAAAAAACCCTGGCACTTATCCCTGAGATCAAAGATAAACTGGAATTGAGGAAAAAGGCTTTTATGCAAAAAGTAAAGGAATAAGTAAAACCTTAATTCAAATAGACAGCCAGATCCTCCGGGTCCTTAAGGTCAACCTTTATATTTTCTTTAAGCGTTGTAGCTAAAGATAAGCCGTAATAATCTATTTTGACAGGAAAGGATTTATGCATTCTGTCCACAAAAACTACGGTCTCCACTTTTTTGGGAACCACCTCCATAAAGGGTTTCCATGCATAAAAAAGGGTTCGTCCCGTGTTGGCTACATCATCAACCAGGATAACAACCTTTTTTTCAATATCAGAAGCAGGGACGCCAATGCTGATTTCATTCTGAACAGGCTCTGCGGGGTTGAGCCTTATATTGGTAATGGAAATAATTACGGGAATGTCCATTTTCTCGAGTTCGTCCCGGATCATTCTGGCAAGGGTCATTCCACTGTTATTGATGCCTGCCAGTAATATCTCTTTTTCCTCATAATTGTTTTCGAGGATTTCAATAGCCAGCCTTTTTAGTTTTTGAACAATAGTTCTGTGATCCAGTACTTTCATGAAAAATTGCTTTTGGATATTGCAAAAATATTCTGATAAAGGTAGAATAAAAAATTTGCCTGTAATATTTTAAATAATTTGAATAGGGTTGTATTTTGAGGCAAATAATAATTTTGTAATGGTTCAGCAAATAGTCTTTGGAATAGTCGCCATTGCGGCCTTAGGGTATGCCGGAAAACAATTTATGCGCATCAGGCGGAATATAATGATGGGCCAGCCCGAAGCCACCGTTGGAGATAAGGGTCAACGATGGAAAAATGTATTTTTAATCGCTTTTGGCCAGGGTAAAATGTTCAACAGGTGGGTTGCCGGGATAATGCACCTGTTTATCTACGTCGCCTTCCTGATCACCCAGATCGAGTTAATTGAGATATTTATTGATGGTTTTGGTGGCATACATAGGTTTTTTGCTCCCATTCTGGGAGGTTTCTACACCTTTATCATCAGTTTCATTGAGGTGATCAGTGTTCTTGCATTTGTGGGTACCATTATTTTTCTGTCGAGAAGGAATCTTTTGAAATTACCACGGTTTCAAAGTGCTGAGATGAAAGGCTGGCCTTTCCGCGATGGAAATCTCATTCTGATTTTTGAGATTTTATTGCTCATAGGGATCTTTAGCATGAATGGCGCAGACACTGTCTTGCAAACTATAGATGCTGAGCATTATCCCGACACAGGCGCCCTTGCTGTCAGCAGTTGGTTTGGCCCTGCGGTGTTCGGAAACCTGGAGGCAGGGACTTTACAGGTGATTGAAAGATTTGGATGGTGGTTACACCTGATCATGGTTTTTGTATTTCTGAATTATTTACCAAAATCGAAGCACCTTCACCTCATTCTTGCATTCCCGAATACTTATTATGCCTCTTTGAAGCCCAGAGGAGAAATGGAAAATATGCCGGAGATCATGAATGAAGTGAAAAGCATGATGGGACTTACCGAAGGTGGAGAGGAAATGCCGGTCGAAGAGGAACTTCCTGAATTTGGAGCCAACGATGTGCTTGGATTGAGCTGGAAAACTTTAATGGCTGCTTATACCTGTACCGAATGCGGACGCTGCACTTCAGAATGTCCCGCAAGTATGACAGGCAAAAAGTTATCTCCCCGAAAGGTAATGATGGATATCAGGGATAGGGTAGAAGAAGTAGCTGTAAAGATCGAAAGTGGAGACCAGGAGTATGCCAAGGACAAGGAGAAGCCTGTAAGTAAGGATAATTTTGATGATGGCAGGAGTTTGTTTGATTATATCACCAAAGAGGAAATTCACGCCTGTACCACCTGTAATGCCTGTGTGGAGGCTTGTCCTGTCCTGATAAAACCGGTGGATCCTATCCTGGAACTTCGCAGATATGAAATACTCACATTGTCAGAGGGACCAGGTGATTGGTTGCCATTATTCAACAGTATTGAAAATGGTGGTTCTGCATGGGCTATGAGTGTTGAACGTGATGCCTGGAAAAATAATTAGAGATAGTTTTTTTACCTATTTTAAAAACCCTGTGTTAGCCCGTTAAAAAAATACACAATGTCTGAAAATTT
>QQUB01000854.1 GCA_008501835.1 Bacteroidota bacterium | reverse complement strand
CGGAGGTATTATATCGCAGAGATCGATATCCCATTGCGGTATTGTCATTTCCGGATATATTTTCATTCATGGAAAAATACCCGAAGGCTGAATTATTTTTTCCAGTTTCATTGGCGTACAAGGTTTTAAATCCCATAGCACTATTTCTGTATCCTGTAGTGTTACTAAACATAACCTTTGACCCAACAGCTGTGTTATATCTTGCCTCTGAAAAGGTAGTCGCACCAATTCCATTGTTATATAGTGCAGAATCCCCGACGGCAACCAGGTTATCCTTTTCCGTATTGTTATACAGTGCTTTAGAACCAATGGCTACATTGGCATTTCCACTAATGTTTTTGAACATCGCTGAATATCCAAGTGCTGTATTGGCTGCTCCTGTTTCATTTTCATAAAGTGCTGCTCGTCCTGCTGCTAAATTCAGGGAGCCGGTTGTGTTGAAACGCAAAGCATAATTACCCAAAGCAGCATTGGAAAACCCGGATTGGTTGTCATACATCGCATTGCGTCCTACCACTGAATTGGCATAACCTGTGGTGTTCATTTTACCGGCGCTATTGCCGATAAAAGTATTATTGTTATTGGTGAGATCGTCATTCAGACCTGCCTCCAATCCGTAGAAAACGGAGCCACCTGTATTCAGAATATCCAAACGCCCGTTGTTCATCCTG
The DNA here is from genome assembly GCA_008501835.1 of Bacteroidota bacterium. Taxonomy (GTDB): domain Bacteria; phylum Bacteroidota; class Bacteroidia; order Chitinophagales; family Saprospiraceae; genus BCD1. The sequence goes on along the minus strand of QQUB01000854.1, from coordinate 11,109 downwards.
AAATATTCCTTACCATCTGTTTCAAAACGGATCAGGTCATCGTCGGTCGTTTTTTCTACCAGGATTTTTGTATCGTTGTCCTCATCTGCCAGAATTTCGTTAGCGGGTAAAATGACAGTATTGCCTCCCTCGATACTCAATTCCAGTCCGTCGAGCCCGAGGGTTTGGATTTCATTGGTGGGATCGGCATCGGCATCGGTTCCTCCGGAAGGAATGATTACGCTGTTCCCATTGGAAATGGAAAGTGTGTTACTTTCTGTATCAAAAGACAATTCCTGAAGTTCATTTGCAGCATCCGCATCCGCATCGTTTACTTCATCGTTGACAGTACCTCCGCCATTAGAAAGTATAATCGTATTGCCCATTTTGGAAATTTGCTGGATCTCATTGGCTGGATCGGCGTCTGCGTCGTCTACCTCGTCAATAACAGAACCGCCGTCATTGGATAGCTTAATCATGTTTTCAAACTTCTCAAGTATCTGGATTTCATTTTCCGGGTCTGCATCTGCGTCATTGATATCTAAGGTGACTGAACCTCCACCATTAGACAAGCTAATGGTATTATCATCCTGAGAAAGGGTTTGCAGCTCATTTTCGGGATCAGCGTCTGCGTCGTTAACGTCGATTGTGGCGCTACCCCCTTCGTGGGAAAGGTTGATGGTGTTGCCGTCCTGTACGAGGATTTGCAGCTCATTCAGTGGATCAGCATCTGCGTCATCCACCTCATCTGTGACGGAGCCACCATCCGAGAGTATGATGGTATTTCCAGATTTTGAAATTTGCTGGATTTCATTTTCCGGGTCTGCATCTGCGTCATTTTTGTCAGCTACCTCCAGGGCAAAATTGGCCAGGGGTACAGCCATGATTGGCGTAGACCCCAAATTATTAAACCCGTTGCCGCTATCAAGCTCTACCAGGAGGTCGTAGGGTCCCTGTTTCCAGTCAATGTTTTCGTATTCCAATGATTCATGACCGATTACCACATTGATCAATCCGAAATCGTTGGTGGTCAAATCATAGGTTACCTCAAATACGTCCATAGTTTCATTGAAAATGGTGAAACGAGCATTTACATCTGTGTTTTTAAGAAGATTGCCCTCCTCATCCCTGACGACGGCCTGATAGTTAAAACCGGATGGAACCTGGGCACAGAGAGTCTGGACACTTAAGAAAAGTATTATGAGCAAGGAAAAAACGGTATATATATTTTTCATGATATGCTGTTTTGTTTTTTTCGAAATAAGAGTATGGTTAAAATTTTTATTCGAGATTTTTGTACCCGATAAAATGTTATTCCATTTCCAGGGGAAGAATGGATAAAATGGAAGGATGGATAACAGACTCCATTTATCCAATTATTCAACTATCCAATTTTCCGCTACCGGCTGCAATACTTTTGGGATAAGAGATTGATTTTCCATAAATAAAAATTTAAACATGCTCTAATTACCACTGTTTGATGATCTTATAGGTCTGAACCTTTTTATGCCCCGGACTGCTGAGGCTTATCAGGTAGCTTCCTGCAGGCAGAGGGGTGAAGTCGATCTTTTGGATGGATTCGCCCAGTACTTCCCATCGCTTGAGGGGCATAACCATTGTTCCGTCCATTCTAAAAACCGAACATTTTATATCCATGGGGGCGTCTGCAATCATGGTGAGATAGATGCAGGATGTAACCGGGTTAGGAGCAATGGATATTTCAATTTGGATATCATTTATTTCCCATATACCTACGAAGTCATTTTCATTAGGTTGTTGAAAACCCTGGGTGAGGATGATCTCTTCGATAGTGGCTGTTTGGATAACGGTTTCTCCGGCGGTGGCTGAGACAGTCAGATGCTCCGTCTGACTAAGATGGCCGGTTGAGGAGATCAGCTGCCGTTCTATGGATTGAGCATTCAGATTAAGGGTAAATGCGATTAGAAACCCAATAAGTAGTACAGGAAAAAATATGCCGGTTTGCTTAGGAATTTTTGAAATATGCATAAGCTTAATTGTTAATTCAAAATTACCTTCCTTTTACATGCAGGTGTTACTCCATTTGTCCCAAAAATTTGCCTATGTGTTGCATTTAAGTGGCATACAATAATAAACCCGACAATCAGGGAGATTGTCGGGTTTATTGCTACGATTTACCAGAACGGATTCAGAGGTTATTTGATTTTAAACAATACCCCTGCATGAAAATGCTGAAAAGCTTTATTTTCAGTTCTTTCCTTAAGAGAATCATAAACATCAAAGACATTGTGAAAATCCGTACCCATTTCCAAAGTGATGTTTTCACTCAATAGGTAATCTACGCCAATACCTGTTTTGACACCTACCTGGTGATCACCATCTTTAGGAATATAATATCCGGGACCTGCATTTACGAAAGGCCTGAATTGTTTAATTGGGTAGATCCGTCTGACTGTGGCAGAAATATTCCACCAGGGATCATTGTTCAATTCACCAACTGTTTTGAAATTGTTATAACCTACTTCGAGCACTGCAGCCCAGTAGTTATAAAAATGATATTCTAAATTAACAATGGCATTAAAACAAGCTGTTTCTTCATACCAGTCATCATACGGATACGTCATTCCTCCATGAAGGCTAATCCAGAGTTTACCATACATTGGTATAAGGGATACTTCTCCAAAGTAAGGGGCATAATTTGGTTTCGTCACCGTTACTTTCATTTTGCCAGAACTTTCATTGAATGAAAATTTGGCAGTGCCCTTATCCGGATAAGTTGTATCGGTGGTTTTTGATCCAACAATTTTTCCGTCTTTTGTCAAAGTTACTGTGGCCTCAGGCACCATGCTGCTTGTGCCTTTTTTCTTTACTGCTACAACAAAATCATTTGTATAAGCAGGAGCAGAGGTGGCATGCACAACATCCATTTCCTTTGTTTTTTGTGTACGGACTTCCATGGTGCAATCTCCGAACAAATTATATTGTTCCATAAGTTTTTGCCCTTGTCCATATGGATAATCATCCAGTGCCTGCATTACACCATTAAAACACAGGCCACCCAAAGTGACTACGTCTTCTGCTATTAGCAGGTCAATGGCTTCGGCCTGCATTACACATGGAGGCACCCAATCTGCATTGGTTGAAGCAGCATAAATTCCAATGGCTCCTTTAGGCTGGGTTAAAGTTCCGGCCTTTAACCATCTTTCTGCAAAACAATCACCACCTGTTTTAGTAAAGAATCCATTCACACAGGCAACATCGATAATAAATGGTTGTTTATTGGAATTTGTCAGCGCATCGATATCGGCATTGTTAAATCCGGTAGTAGTCCAGTTTGTAGTTCCTCCATGACCAAGGTAGTTAATAATACTTCTGCCATCATTAATGGCGTTAGAAACATCAGTATCGGTTGCGCCCGGGTCATAAATTTGATCTACCAGGGTATAACCATAGCTTAGCAAATCAGTTCTAAGAAGATCAGCTCGTTCCCAATCTTTTGGAGTTCCCTGATCACATGCAATACCGGTTCCTTTTTCATACCAGGAAGCACTGCTGCCGGTATCCGGTGATTTTTCGTAATTAATAAATTTTGTGACCTGGTAGGTTACTTCCGCAGCTGTAGTTGCAGAGATCCTTGAAATAAAAGCATCAGGATAATGATCACTGCCTTCCAGTTTTACATACATTGGGTCGGAAGGGGCAGCATCTGCATGGTCTCCGGTAAGCGTTGGGATCTGGTCGGAATCTCCTACAAGAATAATATAGGTCAAACCCTCTGATGCATTATATAGGGTTTGGATATAATTCTTAATATTACCTGAGCCTGCGGAAATATCAGTTGGATACCTGGCAACTACCGTCGGGATCCCTTTGCTTGTTTTCCATTCAACAAACGGGGTAATCGATGAGGCAAAATCATCATAGACAATGATCAAAAGTCTTCCTGGACCTTCTTCGATCGGAGTATACCTTGCTGTGAGAAAATCGTAATTCAGAAATTGTCGCTGATAGATTTTCTTCATGTCCGGAGAGATTTTTATCTCATCCCTTGTTCTGTTTTTAATGTTTTCACCAGTCGTTCCCCTGTCAACAAATACTTCAACCCTGAATTTGGTAATAACCCTAAGGGTTTTTTCGGCCGGATTGAACTGAAAAGGGTTAAATTGAAGTGTAAGTCCCCGATAATCCTTAAAAATAAAGGCCTCTCCAAGCTCAAATGGTCCTTCCGGAAACCATTCGTTTTTTTGATAAAATTCATCGAATGTGTAGGGAATTGTATCAGGGTCTACAGTTCTGGGAAGGTGACCCTTTGACGGTGCTATTAAATCAGTAGTAAGCATTGTGTCTTCTGTGGCGATAACCTTAAATTGCATCTTGGCATCATCAGGAATAATGATGTTTTTCCTTACCTTAGGAAGGTTTGGAAATCCTTTCATCATTAAAGGAGTAGCACCAGGAAGCACTACTTTCATGTAGGGTTGATCGTCAATCATCAATTGTTCAAAAAAGTAACCGTTTACCGAGTACTCTAATACAGTTCGTTCAATATCGGATTCAATAACCTGAATACCGACTTCTCTGTTGTCAGATTGAGTCACGGGTTTCCAAATAGGAACTTCCTGACTGAATAACATTGTGATACTTGAAAAAAACAGGATGAGTATTCCTGTTAAACAAAAACGAAAGCCTTGGTTTTTAAACCTCCTAATCCATTTCATAACAAAAGTTTTGGGGCCAATAGCTTTTTAAGGGGTTACACATTATCTTAAAAAGAACTAACAGGCCGGTTTACAGAAAAATATATATCAAATAATTTGCCGATAACTCTGTCAACCGGGTTAGGTTCAATTGCAAATGTTTAATTTGGCATTCCTTCTGTTATTGTAGGTTCATTTTATTTTTATCCTTTTAAACCTTGTTAGGTTACTTTATGGTGCGATTTTTTATTATTCAGGCCTGACTTCCACCTGTTCCCGGGCCATGCCCAGCTGCTCCAGAAATTCCATCTGGTCAGAAATGGTCCAGAAGTCGACGATCATATTCTCCTCAATTCGATAGCCAATGGCGAAAGGCACGTTGATATCTTTAAAGGTGGGAGGTATTCCATCCACTTCTCCTTTGTGTTTGGCTACCACACGAGCTCTAACAAAAACTTTGTCTCCCTCAGCGATGATCTCGTCAGGGACCAACTGATATTCAGGAAAAGCTTTTTCCATGAACATTACATGTCCAATATACCGTTCATTGTTAGTATACTGCCGAAGCATTTCTTCCGTTTTTTCCTGACCACTTCCCAACTTATAGAAGTCGATCATGAATTGTTTATTTTTTTCTGCCTGATTCATACGTTCCTGTTTTTGGTGAAAAATTTTTTTAGCTTTCCTGCTGCCTGGTTATATGAGACGGGTTGAACCCGAATTGTTCTTTAAATGCCCGGGTGAAATGACTCTGACTCACAAATCCCACATTAAAAGCCACGTCACCAATGTTGCCTTCTCCCTTTTCCAAAAATTCCTTGGCTTTTTGTAATCGCACATATCTGATATAATGGGCGGGACTAAAGCCAACCAAGGGTTTTAATTTGCGGTATAACTGACTGCGGCTCAGTGCCAGGGCAGTGGCTAATTCTGAGGCGTCAAAACCCTCCTTGTCCAGATTAGCCATCAAAATAGCATTCAGTTTTTTTAGGAAGATGCCATCTCGTTTGCTCCGGGTCTCGGCTACCTTTTCAAGGTTTTTTATGCTGGAAAAATAAGTATGTAGTTGCTTACGCAACTTTTTATAAAACTCCGGGACAAATTCGTAATCACTGTTAGAACTGGATTTGTTTGGAATTTGCGGTGCTGAAATGGTCTCCAGGGGAAGATGTATGTCAAAAGAAGTGCCCTGAGGTTCGATCCGGTTCATAACAACCTTATTGGTCAAACCATGCCTGATGCTGAGGAATCCAGTGAGGTCGGTAGATGTATTGAATATTTTAATTTGTAACAGAGGTTGCTTCCCGTCATCCAACATGCCGGCCTGAATAGTTACTGTGTCATCCTGAGGTGTATAGGTAATTACCTGGCAAAGTATCTGCGTAAGATCCGGCAACAGTTTTTGAGGATGATATTCCATTTCGATGGAGTCCGGATCGCTTTCAAATAACAACGCAACACCATTGGCTTCCGCATAGAGGCGGATACCTTCAACCAGATTTCTCAATAGAGGAAGAATGTCTGTTTTAACAGGGTAAACCATAAAAGTTGGTATAGGTTATAGCCTTTTATGGTCAATCCAGGTGTGCTTAACAAAAATAAGCGTTTTTAAAATTGCCTGTACTGATTTTTGTCAATGCTCCAAACGGAACAAAATTTGGAACAAATAGGCTAACCATCACCTGGTTTTATGATGTATTTTTGAAAATGAGGTTATTAAAATTCAAATCCAAAACACATAAGTTATGAAACGTATATTGTTGGTTGGTGCGACGGGACAGCTAGGGTCCAGAGTTTATGAAAAACTCAAAGGCAAAAAAGATTATGTAACCAGGTTATTAATCAGAGAAGATTCACAATATGATCATTTGAAAGACGGAGATCCCGAAATGGTTTTTGGAGACCTGAAAGATAAAGCGAGCATAGAAAAAGCAGTTGAAGGTTGTGATATCATAATCACCACTGCAAACTCGGCAGCCCCAAGGAAAAAAGAAGATTCCTTTCAAAAAGTCGATATTGACGGGTTTAAAGACCTGATCGATATTGCCAAAGCCAGGGGAGTGAAAAAGTTTATTTTCACTTCAGCCATTCCTGTCTCAGACCGTTATGAAAGATGGATTCCTCTTTGCAGGTCCAAAGCCATTATTGAAAGGTACCTTAAGCGTAGTGGATTGAACTACACCATTCTGCAGTTTGATACATTTATGGATATCTACTTTACCTTCCTGGGAACCTCTATTCCAACAGTGGGAGATCCTGCCGCCCTGGTTCACCGGCCTTTTAAGTTCATGCAAAACTTCTATAATGGTATCAAAGACGATATCGACAATGGCAAGATAGGCATCATTGGAGATGGGAAAAGTACGCACAGCTATATCGCCATTGAAAACGTGGCCGATTTTATTGTTGCATCGATCGAACACCCTGAGATGGACAGGCATACTATTCAATTAGGAGGCCCTGAGGCACTTTCCTCCCTTGAAGTTAAAGCCATTTTTGAAAAGGTGCTGAACAAATCCCTTAAGGTCAAGAGGACACCGGCCCTGATGATGAGGGTCATGGGAAATGTGTTCAGCTTATTCAATGAGGGAGCTTCCAATATTTTCAAACTGAACTATATGGCCGCCAAAGAGTCTTTCGATATCGATTGTTCGGAATGGGCAGAAAAATTGGGTATTCACCTTATCAGTGCGGAGGAATTCCTGATCAGTAAGGTGAAGGGAGGTACATTGGTCGAAGCATAGCCTGTAATGAAATATGATAAAATCAGCTTTGAATCCAGATTTACAAGGTAAATTGGGTAAATTCGTTTTCATGGGAGTTCGAAATTAAACCCTTGAAATGATGAGAAACCTTTTACCCTTGTTTGTCCTTGTATTCCTGACAATTAACAGTTGTTCAACCGAAACCGAATCCGTCCACCAATCTCCTGAAGAGATTATCGATTCGGAGATCCGTCAGGGAAATTTCACCATTGCCGATTCATTAATCAATTTGATCCTCGAACAGGATCTTTCTGATTCTTTGAAGGGCTATTTTGCTTTTGAACAGGAAAGGCTGCGCAGGGTCCGGATGGATTTTCGCAGGGATGAAGCTTATATCAGGGATAAACTGGCCGATTATTATCCAGATCTGACGGATGAAATGCTTCGGGAATGGGAAGCTGATAAAAGTCTTGAGATGAAGATCATCGATGGAGAGAGAAGGTATTTCAACTGGGCACATCGAAACCTGTTTCGGGTAAATGAAGAGGCAAAAAAAAGGATCAGTATCGATGGCAACCAAAGCGATGGAATCACTTCGTTTTGCCTGCAGTTTGTACCTGAAATGATCTCACGGTTAAAGTCAGAAAATGCTTCGACTACAGGTGATTACAATTTTGAAATCACCTATGAACTTGCTGTCGATTCCGGTGCTGTAAAAATAGGAGATACCCTGAGAGCTTGGTTGCCTTTCCCAAAATCCCATAAGGTTCGGCAGTACGATATTAAGTTGCTGGAAACCAGTCTGCCAGATTATACTATCGCACCTGATTCCCAATGGCACAGAAGTATCTATTTCGAAAAACCAGTTCTGGAAACCGGCACCCAGGAATTCAGGATTAAATATCAGGTTACGACAAAAGGGGAGTGGTTTGGAGATCAGTTGGCTATGATAGCACCTTTCGATAAGAATTCTGAATTGTATCAAACTTTTACCAGTGAACGGCCCCCGCATATTACTTTCACCGATGACATTAAAAACCTGGCGGATTCAATTGCAGGTACAGAAACAAACCCTTACATGATCGTCCAAAAGATCTATAACTGGGTCGATGATAATTTTCCATGGGCAAGTGCACGGGAATACAGCACTATTCCAAATATTCCTGCTTATGCGCTTGAAAACAAACATGCAGACTGCGGTATTCATACTCTTTTGTTCATAACTATGGTCAGGTATAAAGGCATCCCGGCAAAGTGGCAGTCCGGCTGGATATTGATTCCCGGCGAGGTAGGATTACACGACTGGGCTGAAGTATATTTCGAAGGCCTCGGCTGGGTCCCGGTTGATCAGTCTTTTGAGAAAATTCACGATGCATCCGATGATCAGGTCAAATATTTTTACACTTGTGGGGTTGATCCATACCGGTTGATTATCAACGATGATTACGGCAGGGAATTTTATCCAGCCAAACGATACTTCCGGAGCGAAACGGTAGATTTTCAGCGGGGAGAAGTCGAAACCCAGGACCGAAACCTTTACTTCAATGAATGGGGTTATGATATGACGGTGAAGTATTTGGAGCTCTAGAGGCCCCTTGGCAAAGTAGTTGATTTCATAAAACTTTTCTACCTTGTAGGGAATTTTCCATAAATCAAGTACTTCACCCTTCTTCAGAAGAAGGGCTCAACTTTCTTCAATGACCCAACAAAAGAAATTTCCGGACACCCTAGTCATCCTGATGTCCATCCTTTTAGTATTTGTAATACTCACCTGGATCATTCCGGCCGGAACATTTGACCGAATGGAAATGAATGGGAGAGAAGTAGTGGTTCCTGGTTCATATCAACAGGTAGAAGCTGCCCCTCAGGGGTTAGGAGCCTTCCTGATGGCTCCGATCAAAGGCTTTATTGGTGCCGGACAGATTATCGCCTTCGTATTTCTTATAGGTGGGGCTTTTGCCATGATCAACAAAACCGGAGCGATGGATGCGGGTATTCATTCCGTTTTAGAGGCAAGCCGGAGGAACAAAAACATCAAACGTTGGAGTATTCCCATTTTGATGACAATGTTCTCGCTGGGAGGAGCCACTTTCGGGATGAGTGAGGAAGTCCTGGTGTTTGTAATGATCACCATTCCTTTGGGTATTGCACTTGGGTATGACTCTATTGTTGGTGTGGCCATTTCCTTTGTTGGCGCAGGAGCTGGTTTCGCAGGGGCATTTCTCAATCCGTTTACCGTAGGAGTGGCACAGGGCATTGCGGAGCTTCCTCCCTTTAGCGGCATGTCCTATCGGTTGATCGCCTGGGTGATTATGACAGTGGCGGCTATTGTTTTTGTGATGCGTTATGCCGCGAAAATTGAAAAAAATCCGGAAAAGAGCCCCGTGTATGAGTTGGATAAGCAACGGGATGATAAGATTGTCAATGGAGGTCCTGTTGATTTTACCAGAAGGCACAAATGGGTGTTGTGGTTGTTGTTACTGAGTCTGGTAGTACTGGTGTTAGGTGTATCCGAATGGGGGTGGTATATCAATGAGATCACTGGCCTGTTCCTTGCCTTAGGAATTCTTGCGGCTGTGATAGGGGGAATTTCACTGGATGATGCTGTAAGTTCCTTCAAACATGGTGCAAAGGAAATGATGGTACCTGCTTTGGTCATCGCATTGGCCAAGGGACTCATCGTTGTGGCGGAAGATGGTCGAATTATTGATACTATGCTCAATAGTCTGGCTTCCATGGCCAGTGGTTTACCAAAAGGCTTGTCGGTGGAGATGATGTTCATTTTTCAAAGTTTACTCAACTTCTTCATTCCTTCGGGTTCCGGTCAGGCTGCATTGACAATGCCGATTATGGCACCACTGAGTGATCTGTTGGGAGTGAGCAGGCAGGTGGCCGTTTTGGCTTTCCAGTTTGGAGATGGTTTTTCAAATCTCATCATTCCAACTTCCGGGGTGACTATGGGAATTCTGGCCATTGCAAAAATCCCCTACAACATATGGTTCAGGTGGATGCTGCCCTTGTTTTTGATCTTTTCGGTCCTGGCTATGATTTTCCTGTTTTTTGCAGTAATGTATATTCAGTAAAATTTTTAGTGGTAAATAATTCGAAATTTTGGACTTAGGAACGGAAACATTTCCTGAATAAATAATTCTCTCCAACTAAAGTATGCAAACAACAAGAGAGCCTGCCAATAAAAAGTATTGGACCTGGATCATTTTACAATGAATATCAAAACTTTACCTCCCGGAGTGTATTACCTCATTATTAAAACCTCAAATGATTTTAAATATTCGGCCTTTATAAAAGAATAATTTGTCCGGTTTTTTTCCTTATCTTTCTGAATTATAATAGAAGTTGTTTTAAAACAACTTCATAGGAAAACGATTACTATTATCATTCAGATCAAATCATTTATTACTGGTATTGCGCTTACGGGGCTACAGTTGCTGGCCTTTATTTGCTATGGCCAGGATGAAGGTCCGTTGTTACATTTTGATCAACTCACGATCAATGAAGGCCTTTCCCATAATACAGTTTTTTGCCTGCTTCAGGACCGCCACGGATACATTTGGATGGGTACCCAAAATGGGCTGAATAAATATGATGGTTATGACTTTAAGGTGTTTCGATCCGACAATACCAGGTCCAATGATCATGGTTTTGAAGGAAAAGTCATTACCGCCCTTTTTGAGGATAGCCATGGCAATCTATGGGTGGGCACCCGAAAAAACGGGATTAATGTAAAAAGG
>QQUB01000546.1 GCA_008501835.1 Bacteroidota bacterium | reverse complement strand
ATCCGGAATAATGCTGGGTGAAGCGCATACCTGATTCGGCGAGGGCATCAATATTGGGGGTTTCGATCTTTTGTTGGCCGTAAACGCCAAGGTAGCCGTAGCCGAGGTCGTCGGCGAGGATGTAGATGATGTTGGGGGAGTTAGTGGAAGTTTTATCCTGGGTGCAGGAAAAAAGGATGCTTATGCTAAGAAGGAAGAAAAGGAAAATTTTAGTCATTTTATAAAATGGTAATTGTCAAATAAATGAATCCACTCCAAACTATTGTGCCAATGAAATAGGGTAAGGCAGAGTCTTTATATGTTTCAAATAATTCGGCTAAGGGTTGTTTGTTAAAGGTAATGATTTTCAATACTAAAACTCCTGTCCAGTATATAATTTTAAAAATTCCGAGAATCACTCCCTCGAATAAAATTTCTACGAAAATGTATGCCAGAAATTCGAGGATCGCTTCGATGATTATCATTTGTTTTATGGTTTTTGATAAAACTAAATTAAGACATATCCAATAGGAAATAATGATTTGTGTTCCACTTGTCAGCTTTGGCGGACAGGAGTCCTCCACCTTTGCCGCTGTGGACAAGGATGTCCTGGCGAGCAGGTTAATTTTTTAATCTAATAATTCTAAAACCGCAAATACCGCACAATGGTCCGAGGCCCACATGTCACAAATTATTTGCTTTTCCACTACCCTCCATTTATTAGCCGGCCGGAACAAAATGTAATCGATCATTCTGCCGGCATAGCTTGAAGGGTAAGTACCTTGTCTTTCCTGATAAACGGATGTCCAATTTTTAAAAAGACTTTTCATAGCGGAGCTGGTAATCGTATCGTTAAGGTCTCCTGCCAGGATGGTGGGTACCGTTGAATTGTTATAAATCCCGTTGATCTCTCTTGCCTGATTCTGGCGGTCATAATCATTTTTGGTGTGATCCAGGTGTGTGCCGGCGAAACGGATGGTGTCACCGCTTTCGAGAACAATGGTTGCTTCGAGCAATGCTCTTGGTTCTTTTCCTTCAGAGTAGGGAAGTGGGTGATTGATGGTTTGCAGGAAGGTATATTTTGAAAGAATAGCTTCACCGTATTCGCCATCATCATAATACATGGCTCTTCCGAATAAAGGTGTCATTTTTGTCCGGTAGCCCAATTCCGTTGCAAGATCCATTTTACGGGCACGGTTGGTTTTGTAATCGACTTCCTGCAGGGCTACAATATCCGGATCAACTGATTTGATGACTTTGGCGATGAGGTCAAGGTCGAAGTCGCCTTTCATGGTTTCTCCGTGGTAGATGTTGTAGGTGAGGACCCTGATAATGCGGGTGGAGTCTACTGGTTGGGCAGTGAGGGTAAGGAATGAAATTAATAAAAAACAAATAGTGGATAATGGTTTTAGCATGGTAGTGGACTTTGTTTGCTAATATAAGAATGGTTTTGATTTTTTTCTTTGTATCGGCGGATAGGAGTCCTCCACTTTTGCCGCTGTGGACATGGATGTCCTGGCGAGCGTTTGTCGATAAAAGGTACCTGTTGGTCAAGAATACCTACAGTTTTAGGTACTTTGTGTTGCATAGTACCTAAAACTGGTATATATTTGCAGTATGAAATCAAAGGAATTAGATAAAACACGGACACAGATGAAGCGGGGCGTACTCGAAATGTGCGTGCTTTCGCTTATCAAGGAGCAGAAGACATATGGCCGTGAAATTAATGAGCGGTTGAAGGATTCCAACCTTGTGGTAGTGGAAGGGACTTTGTATCCGTTGCTCAGTCGTTTGAAAAAAGCAGAGTTGCTTGAATACGAATTGATTGAGTCGGAATATGGTCCCGCCCGGAAATATTATAATTTAACTCCAAAGGGAGAAGAGTTTCTGGGTGACCTGCTTAAAACATGGGGTAGCCTCGTAGATGCGGTCACAAAAATGACGCAAACGGCTTCCTGAACAATTATTATTGAAAAAATTAAACTCAACACATAATGAATAAGGTTTTCACTGTCAATCTTGGAGGTTATCCATTCACTATTGACGAAGATGCTTTCGAATATTTGGATAAATACCTTAAAGCCATCCACAAACACTTTAGAGGTGGAGATGGTTATGAAGAAATAACCGGGGATATCGAAACCCGGTTGGCTGAACTTTTCCAGGAAAGTATGGGCAACCGTAAGATCGTATCTCTAAAAGATGTTACCAATGCTGTTGCCACTATGGGCCGCCCGGAGGACTTTGGTGCTGATGAATTCGGAGAAGATATGGGATCACCTAAAAGCGACTTCAGCTTTAAAACCGGTAAAAGATTATTCCGCGATCCTGAAGATGAAGTAGTTGCCGGTGTTTGTTCCGGAATCGCTGCTTACTTAGGTATTTCAGATCCGCTTTGGGTAAGAATTGCTTTCATCGTATTTACTGTATTTGGCGGTTCAGGTATCCTGCTTTACGCAATACTGTGGGCTATTTTGCCAAAGGCTGAAACTTCGGCGGATTATCTCGCCATGCGTGGTGAGCCTATTAACATTGACAATATTAGTAAGATGATCAAGGAGGAGTTTGAGAATCTTTCTGAAAAGGTGACGGAATTCGGAGAAGAATTCGGTTCAAAAAAAAAAGTCAAGTCGGAGAAGAGGACGAAGAAAAAAATAATGGAACCGCTGCCCTTAAGAAAGGGGTTTCTGTTCTAGGCAGCTTATTGCTGACCATCGTCTTAGTACTCCGCAAGATCCTCCCGACTGTTCTTAAAGCTATTGGAATTGTAATTATCATAGGACTTGGAGTGTCCTGGTTTGCTCTACTTGCAGGCATGGCCTATGGATCTCCATATCTCGATTTTGTAGTACCCGGCCGTAATTTGTTCTCCTATCTCGGCGCTTTCAATTTATTCATGATTATCGGAATTCCGCTGTTTGTATTCGTTTTGTGGATACTACGGCTGGTATTCCGCACCCGACTAAGCAAAGGATGGAGAACGGCCCTGGGTATATTCTGGGGACTCAATATCATA
>QQUB01000593.1 GCA_008501835.1 Bacteroidota bacterium | reverse complement strand
TGGCCTTAAGGATATTTTCCAATTCATCTTCCGTAAAATTGAAGTCATTTTCCTCCAGGTAACTGTTCAACAATTCCTTAGGTTCCAGTTGACTTGATTCAAGGAATAATCCCAGTGTTTCAGCAAAATCCTTCTCGCCGAATACTGCTTTACGACTGGCAGAATATTTTGCATCCAGGGTTTCTTTTCGTCTTTGCAACCTGTCGAGTAAAACCCTTAAGGCCTGAGGCATTTCCTCTATCTGGGCTTGTTTACCTTTTGCCCTCGCCTTGATTACCTCACTTAGAAGTACTTTGTCACTAATCTCATCTCTCAAAAGGAAGGTCAGGTCTCCTAATTGAAGGGATAACAGTGATTTTTGAATGGATTGCAGAGCGGAGATATGTTCAGAAACAATGAGACATTTTCCCCCGTTGGCAAGAGCATTAGTGGCGAAATGTTTCAGCAAATGAGATTTTCCGGTACCAGGAGCACCTTCCACAAGGGTTATGAAATTATCCCTTGTACCTGCCGTTGCACTGGATTGCCAGGGGTCAAGTAATTTGGTGCTGAAATGGTGGTTATCCAGTACCGGTGCCTCCAGGGCAAGGATTTCATTGATGCGTTCGCTATTACTTTGAGATGGAATATGCGGAAAGTTTCCAATGATACCAGACCAATTAAGAGTATCCTGGTTTGTTAAACTATCCAATTCACTGGTGCCGGGACAGGGCATCAAGGACACCTGTTGACTTTTTATCTGAAAATTCAGGGTATTGGCCAGGTAATTGCAAAAGCCAGCCAGTTTTTCAGCGTTGATCGCTTTTCCAAAATATTGCTGAATATCAGGCTCAATATCTATCCCGAAATTCATCATCATAAAATGAGGAAAATAAGGATTGAGCCTTACAGGTACTTCGGAAGAATAATTGAGCATCCATTCACCTTTTTTCTTGGTGACATCCAACGAAAGCGGCCAAATGAACAAGGGAAGTGCTATCAGGTCTTTCTCTGGCTTACTGATCAATAAGGGGTAACCCAGTCCAAGAACCTGATGGCCTTTGCTCTTTCGGATATTCCTTGCCTCAAAATACAAGTGGCTCAGTGCGGTATCTGCATCAAAATCGACCTCAATTGTTCTTGAAAAGGTTTTGGCATTTAAAAGATGGTCCAGACATTCATAGGCAATGTTATCATCATTGCCGGACAGGCTCATGATATCGACCAGCTCATTATTGAATTGGGGTAAAGCATTTCGGTAAACTGCTGCTGAACCCTTGAAATATTGAGTATATGGTTTAATTGTCTTAGCAGGATTTTCTTGCATACCTGGAGTTTTCTGATGAACTCAATTATCCTTCCGGAACAAATCATAAGTTGGGTTCACAGCTGAAGTCGGGCTTAAATCAGGAAATCACTTTTTCAGTTACTGATCGACCATGCCACCGCTCATTTTTTTCCCGTTTTTATATCCATATTCCATGATGACCACACCGTCCTGGTTGTAGTATTCAACTTTTCCGTGTAATTGGTCATCTTTATAATTTTCCACCTTGGTCAGGAAATTTTTACGTTCATCATATTCACGATACTCACCATTAAGTTTACCATTGATGTAATTGGCAGTAACGACTTCCTTACTGAATTTATACCGGGCAAAATATCCATCCAGCTTATTGTTGATATAATTCGCTTTGAGAATCATTTGTCCCCTTTCTGTAAACTCATAATAAGGGCCATTATAGAGGTCATTCTGGTAACTGATAATCTTTTGGGGGAACACATCACTTCTGTCAAAAATGATCCACATTCCGGTTCGCTTTCCATCGAGCATAAACCCTTCTTCCCTGATTTTACCATCTCTGTTTTTGAGGATTACCCTTTGCACGTTTGTTCCTTCAATGTCAACGTGAATATATGGATCCGCAGTACTGGTTTGGGGATCAGCATTTGTTGTTGTCTGGTCATTTTGGTTACAGGCCATGAAAAGCATAAAACTGGCCAGGATAATGAAATATTTCATGTTTCAAATGTTTAGAAAATTCAAGTTGAGGATTACAGGTTTCGAGATTTATGTTGTTTAGTTATTGAGAATATTATTCATCAAACTTAAGGGTATTAGTTGAAACCTTGAAACCTTAAGTGGAAATTGTTAAACTCGGAACTCGCAATCCAGGTTAATTATTTGAATCATACAAAATTAACAATTTAAAGAAACACTCCTGACTAATGAATTCGGTTTTTTCAGGCTTTTAAGAGAATAAAGTGCCGAATTCTTTTTTATAGGCTTATATATTATAATTATGCCTATTTTATGTCAAAATTGCCTCATTCAGGTTACTTTTACCATGGTTTTAGGTCCTGAACAGGAGGGATGGCATTGAAAGAATTACACACTGGTTGAAAAGAAAAAAATAAACACATGTATAAACGTAGAGGACTTTGGTCCATCATCGGGTTTTTAATGTTGGGATTTGGGTTGATGTCTCTCATTTTTAGTATGGTCGGGATGCAATTCACCTTTATGCAGTGGATGGATGCAGGTGGGAGAATGGGTGGATTTCTGCTGAGGCTGATCACCATCATTGCAGGGGTGATCATCCTTTATATGGCGAATACGAATTTTGAGGAAGAGTAAATGAATGAATCTGCTGAGGTTTTGTTTAAGAATGAGCCTTACAGGAAGAAAGGCGAAACCTCGTTGAGGGTAAAAATGTGAAAAAATGGATTTGAGAATTGTTTTTATGGGAACTCCGGATTTTGCGGTTCCTTCCTTAAAGATCCTTTTGGATAATGGGTACAATGTAGTTGGAGTCATTACTGCAACTGATAAATACGGTGGTCGTGGAAAAAAGAAATTACTGGAATCTCCGGTAAAACGGTTCGCTGTAGACCACGGGATAAAAGTATTACAGCCTGAAAAGTTCCGGAATGAGGAATTCCTTGATGAGCTTCGAAGCCTCAATGCCAATTTACAGATAGTGGTAGCCTTCAGGATGCTGCCGGAGGTGGTGTGGGATATGCCGGAGTTGGGCACTTTCAATCTACATGGTTCATTGTTACCTAAATACAGGGGAGCTGCTCCCATTCATTGGGCTGTGATCAATGGGGAGCAGGAAACCGGATGTACTACTTTTTTCATAAGACACAAAATTGATACCGGGGATATGCTTTTCCAGGCGAAAATGCCTATTGGAGAAGATGAAACAACAGGTGAGGTACATGATAAAATGATGGAAGTAGGGGCCGAGCTGGTACTGAAAACTGTTAGAGCTATTGAAAAGGATGATTATGAATTACAGATCCAGGATGATTCACAAGCTACCAAAGCTCCGAAACTTTTTCATGAAACCTGTAAAATTGACTTTAACCAGCCAGTTGATGAGGTACACAATTTCATAAGGGGGTTAAGTCCCTGGCCCGTGGCATGGACTTCGCTTGGTGACCTGGAATTGAAAATAATCAAGGCCACAAAAGAAATAGTGGATCATGATTACCTGCCGGGAACTTTAGTTACAGATAATAAGAAAATGTTAAAGGTAGCTGCACCTCGTGGTTTCATACATATTAAACGTTTGCAATTACAAGGGAAAAAACGAATGGATGCTGTAGACTTCCTGAATGGTAATGAATTAGAAAGTGGTTTGGTGTTGGGCCAAAAGGAAGATTCCTGATCCTAAGAAGTTTGCTCTCCCAACCGGTACATATGGTTTTTCGGTCTATAATGTTAACTTTAATGGAGAAAACCCCATAAGGGATACTTCCAGTATTAGCCGTACACCTAATTGAGATTTTTATGAAGACAAAGCTACTCTTATTATTGCTCCTTTTCTGCGCAATTGGATTATCTGCTCAGGAAGTTGAGGAAGACGTTCCTTCCAAAGACTATAAATTAACGATTACCAATTCCTTTCTTCAGTTATTTCATCCGAATACCGCCGTTTTTGCTTTGGGCCTGGAGGGAAAAGCTGATAATGGTTTTGCCTTTTACGTGGAAGGAGGCTTTCCACTTAAATCCTTTGGCTATAATTTCACCAATGAAGGAAAAATGGATTGGTCATATTATAAGACCAGGTTGGGTGGGCGATATTACTTTGACCCGATTAAACCTTATAGATACAAGCGAAAGTACAGGTATCCAAAGCGGAAGAAATATCGGAATTTTGTAGGAATTGAAGGGTTGGTTGGTGCAGAGACTTTTACCAGGGAGAATAGCTATTTTTACGACGAGAATAATAATTATATAAGTTACTCAAGGGCAACGGTGCATATTTTGACCAGGAGTTATGTGTTGACATATGGGCGGGAATTTCCAATTACCGACAGGTTCATTACCAGATGGTATTTCGGTTTAGGCCAACAGGTAAATGATGTGTCCCATGAATCATTGTTGATCGACTCCTCGACCTCCTTCGGATTTGGGTTTTTTGGATTTTCAGGAGGGTCTGAATACAGGGAAGGTGTGTCGAGGGTTCCCTATGTCAAATTTGGCATTGATATTGGCCTAAGAATGTTTGAGCGACGATGAAAAATAAGAAGATATTTAATGATCCGGTTTATGGTTTTGTGGAGATTCCGCAAGGCATTGTTTTTGAACTTATTGAGCATCCCTGGTTTCAGCGATTACGCAGGATAAAACAGCTCAGTCTCACAGATTACGTTTACCCCGGAGCATTACATACAAGATTTCACCACGCGCTGGGAGCATTACATCTGATGGGACAAGCCATTGAAGTTTTGCGGGGTAAAGGAGTGGACATTTCCGATGAAGAGGCTTCAGCTGTCTGTATTGCGATTTTATTACATGATATCGGCCATGGACCATTTTCACATACGCTTGAACACACCTTGATGGAAACTACCCATGAAGAAATTTCGGTTTTGTTCATGGAAGCATTCAACCGGCAATTTGACGGTGCTCTCGACCTCGCAATTCGTATTTTCAAAAATGATTATGATAAAAAATTCCTTAGCCAGCTGATCTCCGGTCAATTGGATATGGACCGGATGGATTACCTCAACCGCGACAGCTTTTTTACGGGTGTTTACGAAGGAGTCATCGGGTATGACAGGATCATTAAAATGTTATCTGTTCATAATGGTGAACTTGTCGTGGAAGAAAAAGGGATTTATTCCATCGAAAAATTCCTGATAGCGCGCAGGTTGATGTACTGGCAGGTGTACCTGCATAAAACAGTTTTGTCTTCTGAACAAATGCTGATTGGAACAATGGGCAGGGCAAGGTATCTCGTCAAACAAGGAAAAGATGTTCCGGCTCCTGATAGTCTGAAGTTCTTTTTGGAAAATAAGATCCGTAAAGAAGACTTTGATTCTTCTCCGGACGAGCTCCTCAATCATTTTGCCCGCCTGGATGATCATGACATCGTTTCGGCTATGAAGCAATGGAAATACTGCGACGACAAAATTTTGTCCTTTTTATCTACCGGAATCATTGATCGCAAATTATTTCGGTTGGAATTCAGCGATGAGCCTTTCGATGAAAAGTATATTAAAAACAAAAAAGAAGAGATCCTGGCCAAGACTTCATTGAACTCTGAGGACCTTGAATATGTTTTTTACGAAGGAACAGAAACTAACAGCGCTTACTCCACCGTTAAAGATGAAATAAAGATCTTGTTTAAAAGCGGCAAAACACTACCTATGTCCAGTATTGCCCAACATGGAATACAGACGGGAGCCTTTACAAAGTACTATATTTGTTACCCCAAAAACCTGTAAGACAGCGAATTATTACATTTAAACGATATAATTAAGGTATTTCATTTTAAAAATTGATAGATTTGCAAACCTAATTTTGCTATTAAATGAATTCAGCTTATCAATACATGGTTGATTTTACCCTTGTGGGTAACCTTTCAGAGGAGTTCATGGATCTGATCCCGTATCAGCGGGTTGTTGTCAATAAACTGTTTCAGCAAGGTAAACTGGTGAATTACGCATTGTCTGCGGAGAAGGCTAAAGTGTGGGCGATTTTTAATGCGGATTCCGAAAGTGAATTGCTAAAAATGATCAACTCTTTTCCATTGTCCAAATTCATGGAAGTGGAGATCAGTTTGCTTAGTCAGCTTGACGGACAAAAAACAGAACCTGTTTTCTCCCTGAATTGATCCGGGAATGGAATTATTAAAAAATATCCAACTGATTGGTGCGGAGGGCAGACCCTTTCTGCTAGATGTTTATTTTGATAATCAACAAACTAATCAGCCTGTAATTATTTTTTCTCACGGTTTCAAAGGATTTAAAGATTGGGGGCATTGGTCCCAAATAGCCGCGTCCTTTGTGGAGGCCGGATATGTTTTTCTTGCCTTTAATTTTTCTCATAATGGAACTACAACTGCTTCTCCTCTGGATTTCGAGGATCTGGAAGCGTTTGGGCACAACAATTTCTCCAAAGAATTATTAGACCTCAATGTAGTCCTGGATTGGCTTTTTTCAGATGAATGTGATATTCCATCCGATACTTATGATTTGAACAGAATCGGGTTAATCGGCCACAGCAGGGGAGGGGCCTTAAGTATCATTAAGGCAGGAAATGATGATAGAGTAAAGGCTCTGAGTACATGGGCTTCTGTCAACACACTGGATTATGCCTGGGGAGCGGAAGGCTTTCTGGATCAATGGAAGGAGGATGGCGTTTATTATGTCCTCAACGGGCGTACTGGTCAACAAATGCCCCTGTATTACCAAATGTATGAGGATTTTGTTGCCCATCAACCTGCCTTTGATACCCGGGAAGTTTTAAAGAAATTCGATAAACCTTATTTGATTGTTCACGGAACGGAAGATCCCGGTGTTGATTTTCAATCCGCTAAGGACCTTCATGGATGGGCAAAAAATAGTCGGTTGGCACCTATCGAAGGAGCCGATCATGTTTTTAATGGGAGACATCCTTTTACGGATACCGATTTGCCGGAAAATACCCGGAAGCTGGTGGAGGTGACGGTTGGTTTTTTTGATGAGGAATTGTAGCTTAGAAATTGTTACCAGTCAAAATCCGTTCGCACCGAACCTGTCTTCCTGGCCAGGCAAGATTCATTCGGCAAGTACGGGAATAAAAAAAGGGGCAGTGGAAAATTCCGCTGCCCCTTTTTTGGTGATTCAAGTTCTTATTTCTTGGAGGTAAATTTACGCTCTTTGATACGAGCCTTCTTACCAACGAGATCACGCAGGTAGAACAAACGCTTTCTGCGTACTTTACCATACTTGAGCACTTTGATACCTACAATGTTAGGAGAAACCAATGGGAAGATACGTTCAACACCTACACCACTGGACATTTTACGAACAGTGAAAGTCTTAGTAGAACCACTTCCTTTGATCTGGATCACATCACCACGGAAATCCTGAATACGTTCCTTATCTCCCTCTATAATTTTATAACTAACAACGATATTGTCACCTGCACGAAACTCAGGAAATTCAGGTTGATTAGTCATTTGATCGTGTACAAACTTAATTGCGTCCATTTCTCATTTATTTTATTAGCGGGCACAAAGGTAAGTATTTTTTCGAAAAAACGAATTAAAAAAATATTTTTTACGCATTTTCTTTCAAAATAGTTTCTATTAAACAAATGATCCTTTACCTATTGCTCTGAACTGGCAAAATTGTTTTAAACTTTAACATTTAAATGGTTTTTATTTAAAACTATTTGTGTTAAATTTGAAACCGAAATCACCTGACTTTTTAACCATCCGAAATGGACTTTCGGAATAAACACTTACTCATGGAAAAGATCAAAGACAGTTTTAGCTGGATCGAGATTCCGGTAACCGATTTTGACCGCGCCAAAAAATTTTACAGCACTATTTACGATTTTGAAATGCCCGAAACTGATATGGGCAATATCAGGATGGGATTTCTCCCCGTGGAAGAAGGTGGTGTGGGCGGTTCCATTTGTGCTGGGGAGGGATATACACCAGCTCCTGCAAGTATTGGCTGCAAGATTTATTTGAATGGGGGAGAGGATCTGAATGTAGTGCTCAACAGAGTTGAAGCAGCAGGAGGGAAAGTTGTTATGAACAAAACAGATATTGGAGAGGATCACGGGTTTATGGCTCTCTTCAACGATACCGAAGGCAATGAGTTATTTTTACATTCTGTAAAATAAACGCTGAAGAAATAATCAAGCTAATGAAAAGGCTAGGTTGAGGATTAGAATTCCTTGTCTTAGCCTTTTTTTATACTTCAAATTGTTCTGCTAAAATGGTTTCCAGGTATTGTTGGTCCACTTCATCAAAGGAATTTATCAAAGTGCTATCCACATCAAAAACGGCAATAAGATCCTTGTTTTTATCAAAAACCGGTACCACAATCTCTGAAGATGAATTCGGGTCACAGGCAATATGGTCTTTACCCTGTGCCAAAACGTGGACATCAGCCACCAATTGTGTCTTTCCTTCGGCTGCAGCCCTTCCGCACACACCTGTTCCAAATTCGATATGCAAACAACCAAGCGTGCCCTGGTAGGGCCCAACGCTGAGTTTCCCATCTCTGACCAGATAAAACCCCACCCAGTAATAATATGGCAGTTTGGTTTTTAAAATACAATTGATGGTGACCATCTTCAGAATTGGGTCGGTTTCCCCATCCAGCACTGCTTTGATTTCAAGTGCTGCATTTTCATAAGCTTCTTTTTTCTCTTCCTGCTTCAGGTTAACAGAAGGTTTGATAAAATAAGGCATTTCAGCGGAAGCGGACATGTTAGGTTGTTTTTAATAGTGTTATGTGGAAACAAGGTTGATCAATTTAGGTTCAAAACTAAATAAATTTACAATTATCGCTTGTCATGCCACAAAAAAAGAGGCGCCAAACCGGCGCCTCTTTCGAAAGTAATCCATTTGAAATTTTCGAATGCTTAAATGCACAATGTTCAAAACATTTTAGGTTCGATAATTTCATGCCTTACACATAAGGTATTTTTGAAAATGATCATCCATATATGTGTCGGCATATTAAAATATCCTATATGAAGAATGTTGTTTTCACGGGGTTATAATCTTGTGGCCGTAAGTTTATTTTTCATGGCCGGTTTCAGGTTTTCTGCGGCTTCATACAAGAGGGCAACGTCTACCGGAAAATCTACCGGCTGGTTACCAATCCTCCTTTTAGTTTCCTTACTCAGGGCTCTTTTGTCTCCCTGGAAGGTTGAAGCATAGTTTTCAAAAATGGCTTCTACAGCGAGGTCGTGGCTGTCAAGTAATTCGTGACGATTCGCATCGACAACATCTATCCTTGCAGCTATGGTTGCAGCTTTGTGCTGGTAAACTTCCAGTACATTGGCTTTCACCAATACCCAACGATCTACTTTAATGTCGTTGCCGAGAGAATCCTTCATTACATTACCTCTGTCGTCAAGTACGTATTCCCATCCATCGATGATCTCCTTGCTGTCCACATATTCTCTTTCCTTGATGTATCCAGGGCTCACCTCCGCGTGAGTGATATTCATAACTACCTTGAAGTCCATATCGTATCCTCCTGTATTATTAACGTGGTACACCTGCCATGGACCTTCCAGGTCTCTTACATTGATACGCTTCAGGTCTTCGATAAGATCTCTTGGGATCAAAGTAGGAGACTGGTTGCGTACATCAAACAGGATGTGTGTGGTTCCCAGTTCAATGGCTTCGTTCATCAGTGCCCGAACATCTTTGTAATCTCTGCGATAGTTTTTGATCTGCTGAAATTCATCATATGCTTTACGGGCATCGTATTTATTATTGTAATTACGGGCAGAAGCTAATAAGTTTTGTCCGCTGTTGTAGTAATACTCTACGGTTTTATCCATAGCTTCATCAATCAGGGCTGCAGTTCTGATAAATCGGAAATTGGCTTTGATCCCTTCTTTATCGATCAACGGAAGCAATGGTCTTACCAGATCCTGTCTGTATTCAACACCTTCATAGATGGAAAGGATGTGCTCCCAGTATTCAGGACGATTCGCTTTTTTCAGTCTGTCCGCCTCAGCCATATCCTGCTCCTGTGCCTTGGCAAAACCATCCTCAAGGGCGCGCACATACTTGACCTTTTTGTTCTTCTTTCCGGCGAGACGTTTAACGGCTATTTGCACCGCACGATCGTAGTCGCCTTTTTCAACGAGTTTCTGAGGTGAGGCACAACTGCTCATCAATACAGCTAAAGCCATGCTCAAAATAATACTCCATCTTACCTTTTGCTTTTTCGTCGTTTTCATAATCGTAACATTTAAGTGTTCTTCGTAATCTGTTTGCAAGAAGACGGATTTAATGATGTTATTTGGCTAAGGAAGCGTTAAAAGAAAATTGCCACAGGTTAAAAACTACTAAGAAGTATTAAGGAAGTGTTATAAAAGGACTGTTTTGGGTGTTAAAAAGCTGTTTTGTGAAATAAAAAATAGTGGATGAAGGGGAAAAACCTCCGAGGTTTACTGTGAGAATGTCGGGTGTTTGGATAATAAATCAGCATTATTGTTTTCCAAAACCTCGGAGGTTTAGTTCTGGAAGCTGGAAAAATCCAGTCACCATTAAGGCTTCACTCCGAAACTTTATAGATATTTGATTGTTTTCCTCCCGTATTGACTCAATAACTAAAACACCTTTTTGATCATGAAGAAAATTATGGTAACCGGCGGTACTGGCTACATCGGCGCCTGGGTGGTAAAGTACTTGCTGGATGAAGGACATACTGTTAGAGTAACTGTCCGTGACAAAAGTAAAACCGAAAAAACCGCTCCATTGGAAGCGGTGGCTGCAGATACTAAAGGAACACTGGAATTTTGGGAAGCTGATTTGTTGAAGCCTGGTTCGTTTATGGAGGCCATGGATGGTTGTGAAGTGGTATACCATTTGGCTTCTCCATTTTTATTTGGAAATATTAAAGATCCATATGCACAATTGATCAACCCTGCACTGGAAGGAACGAAGAATGTGTTGGATGCTGTAAACAAAACGGATTCTGTAAAAAGGGTGGCTTTAACTTCAAGTGTGGTTTCCGTCTACGGAGATAATATAGATATACGACAAACCGAAAATAATACTTTCACGGAAGACCACTGGAATACTACCAGCACTGCAAAACACAATCCTTATAACTATTCCAAAGTACTTGCAGAGAAAGAGGCATGGAAAATCCATGACGCTCAGGATCGCTGGAGTCTCGTGGTACTCAACCCCGGATTTGTAATGGGGCCTTCCCTAACTAATGCTTCCGGTTCAGCAAGTCTCACTTTTATACAAGATCTGTTAAGTGGTAAACAAAAAATGGGTGTGCCTGAATTATATTTTTCTTTTGTGGATGTCAGAAATGTTGCCAGGGCCCATATTCTGGCTGCCGATAACCCAAAAGCCGAAGGCAGACATATTCTGGTTTCTGATTGTATGAGTATGCTGGAGTTTTCAAATCTCGTCGGAGAAGCCGTTAACGGGAAATTCCAACTTCCCAAAAACGAACTGCCCAAATTCATGTTGTATCTGGTGGGGTGGACTCAGGGCATTAGCTGGAAATACATTAACAATAACGTGGGAATTCCTGTAAATCTGGATAATACAAAGAGTAAGCAAGCCTTGGGACTAGAGTACATTCCAATTAAGGATACAGCGAGGGAACATGCCAACCAATTAATAGAAGGTGGTATCGTTGGTTAAATAAACACTTATTAAAATGGTTATGAATTCAGTTGCCCAAACCTTTGACAACATCATCCGCCATCGAAGGTCAGTTAGACTTTTTGACCCTGCCGTACCTTTTGACTCTTCGGCAATTACCAGAAGTATTCAACGGGCAGTTTTGGCTCCTAATAGCAGCAATATGCAATTGTGGGAGTTCCATCACATCAAAGATCCG
>QQUB01000410.1 GCA_008501835.1 Bacteroidota bacterium | reverse complement strand
GTTATCCCAGCCGCAAGGTGTTACCGATATGGGACCCCTAGTGGGGTCTGGCCAGTACCAGTTGGAAACACCGTATGGTGCCGTCAGGTACCCTATCCCGGTAACTCCCGGCATGGACCAAGTCTCTTTGGTGCTGTAGGTACCTAATGCTTTTTGATAATGGGAAAAGCATCCTCTGGTGCCGTCAGGTACCCTATCCCGGTAACTCCCGGCATGGACCAAATCTCTTTGGTGCTGTAGGTACCTAATGCTTTTTGATAATGGGAAAAGCATCCTCCCGGGAAATAGATGTCGTACCTAAAGGCACGAGGTTATCCTTGCCACCAGGTGTTACCGATATGGGACCCCTAGTGGGGTCAGGCCAGTACCAGTTGGAAACACCTTATGGTGCCGTCAGGTACCCTATCCCGGTAACTCCCGGCATGGACCAAATCTCTTTGGTGCTGTAGGTACCTAATGGTTTTTGATAATGGGAAAAGCATCCTCTGGTGCCGTCAGGTACCCTATCCCGGTAACTCCCGGCATGGACAAAATCTGTTGGGTGCTGTAGGTACCAAATCCCTTTGCGGGAAAAGCCTCCTCCCGGGAAATAGATGTCGTACCTGCCTGCAGCAGGCAGGCCTAAAGGCACGAGGTTATCCCAGCCGCAAGGTGTTACCGATATGGGACCCCTAGCGGGGTCGGAGGTGTTTTCCTTCCAGGTTAGGTACCACCCTTCATCGATAAGATTCCCATCAAAAAACCAAATTTGGACAGAAAATAGTAAATTGGGAGATCTCCATAAATAAAATCAAAAAGAAGATGAAAACCTGGCTCATTCTTAATAGGCAAGTCCTCTATCTTTCACTTTTCCTTTCCTTGTTATTACATAACAGAGCCATTGCTCAATTTAGCCTTTGCAAAGTCTCCAGACATCAATTGGAAGCACCTGAGTTGTACCATCCTGATTCTGTTTATATTCAGGTAAAACAAGTGGACAGCCTAGATCACTTGGCCATATTACTGATCAACACTACTTCAGACACCTTATTTTTCAGCAGATATGAAAGCCGGATTTTCGTTTATACTAAAGCTATTGATAAGAATGGTAAATGGACTAGCATTGACGGATTAAAGCAATTGGATTGTGGCTTTGGACTTGGAGAAATTGCATTATTGCCTGATTCCTATTTTTGGATAAAAAGAGGAAAATTTCATGGGGATTTTACTACCAAAGTGAGAATTCAAATAGGAAATTACCGCTCCTCTCCTATTAGCGTTGAGTTGGATTCGAACTATTTTAACCCTGAATATTCTTTATTTCTGCAAGCAACAGATCAATCATTATCAGAAGCAGATACTGATTCTTTAAAAGCGAAAATTTATTATTTGAGATCCAGGTATTATTTGATGCAAAAACAGAACTTTTTTGAAGCACTAAAAAATTTAAATACTGCATTAGAATTGGATTCTACCTGCTATGAGGCGTGGTTAATTAAAGGGGTAATCTACGTAAACATGAATAAACGCTGTGAAGAAATTCCACTTGTCCTATCTGCAGCATTTGAAGCATGGGAAAAAATTCCGAAACATCATTCAAGTTTGTTTAAGGAAGCTGAAGGTTTGATGGATGTATATAAAGCATACCTTCCTAAAAAAGTTGACTTCAAACAAAACCGCC
The DNA here is from genome assembly GCA_008501835.1 of Bacteroidota bacterium. Taxonomy (GTDB): domain Bacteria; phylum Bacteroidota; class Bacteroidia; order Chitinophagales; family Saprospiraceae; genus BCD1. The sequence continues at coordinate 10,185 of QQUB01000410.1, read as the reverse complement.
TAGACTGCTATACCAAAGACGGTCAGACCTATTGCTACCTCGGATGCGGTATCGACAAATACGTAAAAATGTATTTTCGGAAATGAATCCTTAGACTAAATAATTTTATTTTTGTTTTCAATGAATACAATTTTTAACCCTAAAACTTAAGCTCCATGCACCCAGGAATTTTGCTGTTTCTACTCTCAGGTTTTCTTTATTTTTTCAACCCGTCCATTACAGAAGCGCAATCTATAGAAGGCCGTTATTATCTGCGGGCAGCCGACCTCCACATTTCTTTCACTCCTCCAACAGGTACAGATGACTATGGCGTTTACACGGTTGAATATGCCAATGGCACAGTAAACAGTAATTACTATGCTGAAGGTGGCGGATTCATCACTTTGGCTCAGTTCAACAACGGAATGGATGAAAGTTTTAATATCACCTATTTTGACGGCAGTCAGCTGAGCCTTACTTCTCAATTGAGCGGTTACCGCTTCGATCTGGTAAAGGCACCTTCCCTGGCTGAGGACAACACGATTCTGGCAACAGCCAATGGACAGCATTACACACAATCCTATTTAGACAAAACCCGGCGATTCGTGGAATTCCTGTTGGGCACATCACTTTCTGAATCAGAGAAGGTAAAATTCAAAGAAGAAGCCATCAAAGAATTCAATACCCAGCCGACGATGACTTTGCAGCAGGTCACGGAAGTGGATCAGCAAATGCAGCAATTATACCGTTTATCCGATGTATCGAAAATTGGACTGGTGAGATCCGCGCTTTTGCAACAAATCGACCTGGCTTATCAATCAAGTGGAGAAACGGATTACCTGCTGGAACTTATCCAGAAACATTGCCGGATCATCGCCACCGACCATGTCAATATGCTGGCCCTTACAGAAAAAGAAGTGGATGGATATCTACAACTCGCCAAATTCTACAGCAACCTTGCCGGACAGGAATTCTCCATGGACGAAACCTTGAGAAATCAATTAACCAGCGAATTTATTACCACCTTTCAGAACGGAAATCTCGAAACCCGACAAAGTCTTTGCATTATGGGCACGGTCAGTGATTATGTAATAAATGCCTACAATCAACTATCTCCCCAAGAACAACAAAACTATATCGCCTCCATGTACCAAACTCCGGTTTATCAGCCATCTGCTCCTGCCTCAGATATCCCTGATTATTCCGATCCTGCCTATATCGACAGCCTTTGGCCGGAAGGAGTGGACACAAAGGAGGAAAAACAGGCCTACCTAAGAAAAAAGCAGGCAGAAATGGACAGCAATAACTACATGTTCAATACTATTTCAAACATGATGACTCAATCTCATGTCACGAGTTTGAACATTATTGAGAATATGGGGAACTCCGGGAATTATTGGGAGACGGTAGATGTGAAGTATTAGGGGAGCTGCCCCGACATTTCATGTGCTGGATGTCGCATTGCTCCAGTTGCTGGTTACTGGTTACTTGTTGCTGGTTTGAGAGGCTTTAGGAGTCTTTAAGGTTTCAGTTTGTTGTAAGGCCCGGAGTTTAACCGCTAAGTACGCAATGGAAACGCAAAGTACGCTAGGAGGAAAATGGAATTCCTTTTATTTTTTCTCAGTGGGAAATTTTGGGCTGTAGACAAACCTTGAGTTATGAACAATTTCGTTGCGAACCTAGCGCATTCCTTGGGCACGTTGCGGTTAAACAATAACTGCCGGGGGTTCGATTACGCCCTGAAGACTATAATCAAAACATCAACCGATCAATCGTTTCATTGATGATCGAGGCAGTTTTGTCCCAATAGAACTGGGTACGCTGGTGTTTTCCTTTTTCAATTAATTCCTTTCTTAGGTCAGGTTGGTCCCAGAGTTGGAAGAGTGCGGATTCGATTTGCTTTACGGATGAGGGATTTACAAAGAGTGCGGCTTCACCGGCGACTTCCGGTAAGGAGGAAACATTGGAGGTTATGACGGGGACTTCGCTGTGCATAGCTTCCAGAATTGGCAGGCCAAATCCTTCAAAGTTGGAAATGTAAGCCATCGCTAAAGCCGATGCTGTAAGCGCTGTGAGGTCGTTTTCAGAAAGATAACCCAGGAAATGTATGTCTTTTTTAAAAGCTGCTTTTTCGTAGGCAGTTTTAACCGGCCCGGTTTGCCAGGCAAAACGCCCGCCAATCAACAATTTCACATCTGCCGAATTATTTTTTTTAAACTGGTCAAAAGCGGAGATCAAACGATGAACATTTTTCCGCGGATGTACCGCACCATAATAGAAGAAATAGGGTTTACCATTTGAAAAACGGTCTCTTACTGCTCTTTGGTCATCTTCCGGTAGTGGTCGAAAGATATTGCGGCTTCCATTATGAGCCACCGTCATTTTAGCGGCCGGAATGCCATAAACTTCCTCGATGTCCTTTTTGGTAAAGTCTGACACTGTTATGATATGGTCCGCCTTTTTCAAAAATCTTGGGATAAAGCGGTTATAATACCATCGGGCAAGAGTTGGTACCTGCTCCGGGAAATGATGGTGTGCGATATCGTGGGTAACCATGAGGGTCGGTACCGTAACATTTAAAGAGCAAAAGCCATCCGGGGAAATAAACAGATCTGCATTCGAAGCATGAATTTGTCCGGGAATTGCCCATTCAAACCAGCAATACCAAAGGAAAGGATGTCTTGCAGGCGGGAAGGTCGTGACTCCTTTGACATTTTCGGCGGTGACAAACTGCTCATCAAAAGGACGGTCAAAAATAAAAACAAATTCGTCATCTGGTCGAAGTTTAACCAGCCGGTTCAGCACTTCATAAGTGAACCATCCAATGCCTTCGAGTTTATCCCGAAGTAAAAATCTTGTGTTGACGGCAATTTTCAATTTCTATAGTGTTTGACATTCTGTCGGAAAACGATTTCTGCTCCTGTATTAAATAAGGCACAGTTAAAAAATAGAAGGTTGGAAAATGATGAGAATGTCTAATTTCGGATCTTCCTCAACTTCCAGTTTTTCTATTTTATTTCCCATGATCAGTTGATTCCAAATAATTTGCAGCAGCCTCCAGTTCAGCATAAAATTCTTCACCATATTTGCGAATGATGGCTTCTTTTAAAAATTTGTACACAGGGACCTGTTCTTTGTTTCCAAGGGTACAGGCATCGGAACAAATTTCCCATCGGTCGTAATTAATAGCTTCAAATCCGGTTTTACTATTTTCCCGGATCCGAATAGGATACAGGTGACACGAGATTGGTTTTTTAAATGGAACTTCCCCCGCATAATAGGCCAATTCGATGCCACAGGTGATTATACCACCCTCGATTACGCGGTAGGCGCAAGGACCTCCGTCAATCAGGGGTGTGGTATATTCCTTGGTCTCGTCAACAAAAACGAAAAGACCCTGCTCTTCCAGAGCCTTGATTCCATCTGCTGCCAGGAATGGACGGACCCTTTCATAAATATGTTCGAGGGTGTGTAACTCCGAAGTGTCGAGGGGAGCACCATAATCTCCTTCTACGCAACAAATGCCCTTGCAGGCTTTCAAATTGCAAATGAAATTTTCCTTCACCACATCATCACTTACTAAAACCTCCTGTATTACCAGCATAAATCTCCGAATTGGCGGTAAAATGACAATTACTCTGTATATGAATTAAAATTGTGTTCGAATTACGGTTCAAAATTACCATTTTTTGTACTTTAGCGGGCAATATCATTTACAGAAGTTGTTTTAAAATTATATCACTTCGATCAGAAAATCAAAACAACTCCATTAAAAAACAAACACATGAGAAAGGTATTATTATGTTTTATCCTGAGTGCTGTAGCCTTTACTATAAGTGCACAGTCCAGTGAAGTTTCCAATGAAGTAAGCCAGGCAGTAACCGAATTGACCAGCCTCTACGATCTCGACACCAAGCAGGTTGAACAAATGACTGTCATCCAACAGCGCCACTTCAAGAATCTCGCTGATATCGCTTCTCTGAAGGATACGGACAAGACCAAATACCTGCAAAAGTTGTCTGCCAACAGGAAAGGAACGGAAGCTTCCATGTACAGAATGCTCAACCAGACTCAAAGAGTTATTTTCAATGAGCAACAGGCACAACGCCGGATTGCCGAATCAGAGATCATAAAAGAGCTAAAAGCTCAAGGATTATCAAGTGAGGAAATCAGATTACAGGTTATTGAAAGGACCAACGGATAATTTTTTTTACCGCTTATTATCCATTACAAGGCTTGATTTTTTTAACAAATGATCAAGCCTTGTTTATTCTTGGTAAAATCTTAAACGAAGAATGAAGAGAAGGTGTTAATTATTCAGTACTTTTGCATAGTTGAAAACCGGTAATTGTACCGTGTTTTTATTTATTATTTACACCCAGGATAAACACAAAATATATGGATCCATTAAAACAGAAATTTTTTGAAAAATCTAGCAAACTCCGTGATGAACTCAGAGCAATTCTAAAGAAGCACGGTACTAAAAAAGTTGATGACGTAACGCTGGCTCAGGTAATTGGAGGTGCCAGAGGTATTAAAATGATGATTTGGGAAACATCCCGCCTTGACCCTGTTCACGGGATCCATTTCAGAGGATATTCCATTCCTGAACTGAAAGAATTGTTGCCTAAAGGAGATTGTGGCAAACAACCACGCCCTGAAGGGTTATTCTGGTTAATGCTTACCGGAGACATTCCAACTGATGAGGAGGTACGCTGGTTGACAGATCAATGGACACACAGGTGTGTAATTCCACAACACGTTTTTGATGCTATCGACGCGCTGCCTGTAGAGACTCATGCGATGACACAGTACAGCATTGCCATCAGCGCCATGCAAACAGAGAGTGTTTTTGCAAAAAGATATAATGAAGGATTAAACAAAAACGAATATTGGGATCCGATCTATGAAGATACGATGAACCTGATCGCCCGCCTTCCAAGAATTGCGACTTACATTTATCGCAGGAAATATCATGGCGGTGATGATATACCACGTGATTTCTCCCAGGACTGGGCAGGTAATTTCGCCCATATGCTGGGTATTGAAGGAGAGGATTTCAAGAGCCTTATGCGTTTGTACCTCACCATCCATGCTGACCACGAAGGAGGTAATGCTTCGGCCCATACCACTCACCTTGTAGGATCAACACTGTCTGATCCATATCTTGCGCTTGCGGCGGGTATGAATTCATTAGCAGGGCCTTTGCACGGACTTGCCAACCAGGAGGTGATTCACTGGATCAACAATATGCTGGATGCTATCGGAACCAAAACTCCTACGACGGAGCAGATAACCAATTACGTAAACAGTACTCTTGCTTCCGGCAGAGTAATCCCTGGTTATGGTCACGCGGTATTGCGTCGTCCTGACCCAAGATTTATGGCTCAAAAGGCATTCGCGGAAGAGTATTGCAAGGATAGCGATATTGTGAATGTTATCTGGAAGGTATTTGAAGTTGTACCTCCGATTCTTGAAAGTCTTGGAAAAGTGAAAAATCCATGGCCGAATGTCGATGCGCACTCCGGAGCATTGCTCGTACATTACGGATTGAAAGAATATGGTTTTTACACCGTATTGTTTGGTGTTTCCCGTGCATTAGGGGTACTTTCCGCAATGTGCTGGTCAAGAGCTTTGGGATTACCATTGGAAAGACCAAAATCTGTTACAACGGATTCCATCAAGGAATGGATTAAACCGGAAGCAAAAGCTCCGGCAAAGGCAAAAGCGAAAAAACAAAAATAAAACCATCTTAATATGAATTTTCCTAATGATCTCAAATACTCTGAGGACCACGAGTGGATCAGAGTTGAAGAAGGGAACATCGCCTATATTGGCATTACCGATTTTGCTCAAGGCGAATTGGGCGAACTGGTCTATGTTGAAGTGGACACCGTTGATGAAGAATTATCTCAAGGGGACATATTTGGAACTATTGAAGCTGTAAAAACGACTTCTGATCTTTTTATTCCTGTTGACGGCAAAATACTGGAATTTAATCCTGATCTGAACGAAGACGAGGGAGATAACCCGGGATTGATCAACGAGGAGCCTTACGGGAAAGGCTGGATTATCAAGATCGAAATGTCTGATCCTTCACAACTGGATTCATTGATGGATGCGGAGGCTTATGAGGCGTCATTGTAATTAATTTGAAAAAAAAAATTAATTTACATACACCAAAAAGAGTAACCGTTTCATCTATTGAGATAATTGAGTCAGTTTGAAGAATTTTATCCCGGCTTTCATCTGGGCTGCCATAATTTTAATTTTATCGGCCACGCCCGGAAAAAATCTTCCCCAAATTGACCTGGGGAATTTACTGGAAGCTGACAAGATCGCACATGTAGGTGTTTATTTTATACTTACACTCTTGTTGTTCCGAGGCTTTTACAGGCAAAAGCGCCTGACTACCCGGAATATCCTTTGGGCGATCCTAATCAGTGTCGGGTTTGGGATTTTTCTTGAATTAGGACAATATTATTTTTTTCCCGGGAGATATTTTGAATTTCTTGATATTGTTGCTAATATTATCGGCTCATTAAGTAGTTTGATTATTTTGAAATTTATTAACCTTTAGATAGATTGGGATTTTTCCTGATCTATTTATAAGCATCATTAAACCTTGTCAGTATGTTGTTACTTGATATTGCCATTAGTGGTAAGGCATTAGGTCTGGCGGTTTTAGGTATAATGGTTGGCATCCTGGCGCTGATCTATCTCGTCAGAATGCGACTGCGCCGACAATCCGAAAAAGATCTTGCCTCTACCTTTGCTGATCATAAGCACAGCTCTCCTCTGGAGGGCAGGAACAAGTATCCTGAGGTGGACGCTTTTAAATATAGCTCTACATTCTTTAACCTCGGGCTTGCTATTTCCCTCGGTGTGATTGTTTTGGCATTTGGCTGGACACAGTACGAAAAGGTGATCGATGTTTCTGACCTTCTCGCTGACCTCGAGATTGACCTGGAGCAAGAAATCGTTCGTACCGCTGAGCCGCCACCACCGCCTCCTCCGCCACCACCACCGGTGATTGAAGAGGTACCTGATGAATTAGTACTGGAGGATGAGCAGCCGGACTTCGTAGATAACTCTATCGATGATGATACCGAAGTTGTCCGCCCTGATCCGGTGCCAGACGCACCTCCTCCGCCACCACCGCCACCGCCACCACCACCTCCTCCGAAAGAAGAGGAAATTTTCAAAGTGGTAGAGCAAATGCCTCGTTTCCCGGGATGTGAAGACGTAGCGGGAACACAGCAGGAAAAGAAAACTTGTGCGGATACCAAACTGTTGCAGTTTATCCAGGGAAATATCAAATACCCTGCGATCGCTCGTGAAAACGGTATTCAGGGACGTTGCTTCGTAACCTTCGTTGTCGAAAAAGACGGTTCCGTTACCGATGTACGATTGGTCCGTGATATCGGTGGGCAATGTGGCCAGGAAGCCCTCCGCGTTGTAAACCTCATGGGTAAGAAAGGAATCAAATGGATTCCTGGAAAACAGCGTGGTCGCCCGGTACGTGTGCAGTTCAACCTGCCCGTACACTTCAAACTCGAGTAATCTTAGTTGACTACCATATAAAAAGGGTTGAACTCTGATGAGTTCAACCCTTTTTTCGTTTGGAAACAAAACAGACCTCCCAGGTTTTGGAAACCTCGGAGGTCTGTTTTGTTTGATATTGTTTCAGGGTTCGCTTCACTCACTGGTATAAATGGTTTCAAATAGTTATTATTTAACAAAAAAATTTTGATTAATTACCTCCATTCCACCCACCAAAACTCCCGCCAGACACATCTTATAAGAAACTGAATATCAGATCATTAAAATCTTTTTATTATGAACTTGTTGAATATCGCCATCAACGGGAATACTCTTGGCATGCTGCTACTGGGGATCATTGCTGCACTGGTCATGGGGATCACCTTTTTCCGTTTTTACCTGCACCGGAAACAACATCAAAATTTCTCAAAACCCGCTGAAGAAACCAAACCTTTTAATTTATCAGAAAGGAACAAATACCTGCCGGTGAATGTCTTTCGGTACAGTGGCACCTTTTTTAACATTGGGCTTGTTATCGCTCTGGGGGTGTCTGTTCTGGCATTTGGCTGGACACAGTTTGAGCCTCCGGTTAAGGTTAATATTGTTTGGGATGATGAATTCAATGATGAGGTTGAAATAATCCCGACCACGCAGGAAAAAAAGAAAGAGTTACCCCCTCCTCCCAAAAAACCAGAGTTTGTTGTGGTAGAAAACACTGCACAAGTAGATACGGTAGAATTCGTTGATCCATCCTTGAAAGAGTTTATCCGACCGGAGCCTGTTGGACCTTCTAAACCAGCCAAAATCGTATTGCCGCCACCAAAAGAAAAGGAAGATGAGGCACCACCAATCTTTAAAGTAGTGGAAGAAATGCCCAGGTTTCCCGGGTGTGAAGATATGTCCGCTTCAAAAGAGGATAAAAAGAAGTGTGCGGATATGAAACTATTACAATTCGTCCAGTCTAAAATAAAGTATCCTGCTATTGCGCGGGAGAATGGAATCCAGGGAAGGTGTTTTGTTTCTTTTGTGGTAGAAAAGGACGGCTCCGTATCTAATGTTGAACTGATTCGGGATATTGGCGGGCAATGTGGAGATGAAGCCATGAGGGTTGTTAATTTGATGGCCAATAGTGATTTGAAATGGACTCCCGGCAAACAGCGGGGAAGACCTGTACGGGTGCAGTTTAATTTGCCGGTGCATTTCCGGTTGGAGTAATGTGACATCCACCTGTGATAAGCAGAAATGTTGGGGGTGAGTCCGCCCCCGAACTACGCCCTGAAAATCGGAGATTTTTGGGGCGTAGTTCTTCCCCCTCTGAAGGGATTGGCGTCAAATTAGTAAGAACATCCAAAAGGGACTCCTTAATTTTGGTCATTCTTCCAGGCGGCAAGCCCTCATAGGACGTATCTACGGCACTTTTTTTCTCTTTAGCAGGCTTATTTTACCCACATTTGGTCTCTAGGAGACTTTTTAAATATAGGTAAAAACTAGCTGCAAGAATATCTTAAGTGCCGTAGATATGTCATGTGTTTTTACTAAGTTGACACCTATCCCGCCGAAGGGGGACATTATCCTTTTTGGAAATTGATGGGTTCTCAAGTTTAATATCTCAAGCATTTGAAAATATCTTTCTGGCAATTTCTCCTTGGCATTGAGGCCTCTTTGTTTTTACGAAAATCCAGTCTCAGAGAGACGGCATCTCATAGCAGGGAACGTTAGTGCCTTGCTATGGATTGAGCCATCACCAGTTCTGCAGGAACGGCATATTTCATTGGTTATGAATCTAATTGTGCCGTTCCTATGGAACTGTAGTTATCTTTGGATTATAACATGGCACCGGCGTACCATGTTATAATATGCCATGCCTCTGGCATTTGGTTCAGACTAATTTGACACCTATCCATCTGAAGGGGATATGTTATTCTTTGGCCGGAGCGATATGAGCGGAGGGCGGCGCAGAGCCTGTCCTCGGCATATCATGCCGGGAGACGAGCAGTACCAGGGATGGGAGCGAAGTGGACAGCCCGGTGCCTACACGAATGTGGAAGGCAGGAACCATAGAATTGTATCAATATCGTATCTTTACCATTCTGCAGAAGCAACTTTTACAAGGTAATTGCGTTCTTTTGAGTATAATTCTATGATCATGAAGAAATTGGTTTTTGTGTTGATTTTGGGGTTTTCGGCCCTTTTTGCCAGTGCACAGGATGCCCGTTTGGCCCAACAATATTATCAGAACGGTGAGTTTGAGAAAGCTGCCGTGATGTATGAGAAACTTTACGACAAAACGAAAAGTGATTATTACTTTGAACGTTACGTCGAAAGTTTGCTGGGACAAGGAGCATATGATGAATGTATCTCGGTTATCAAAAAACAGCTGCGGAAACAACCAGAGAATGTCAGCCTGTACGTTAGTTATGGGAAGATTTACGACCGGATGGAACAGCCGGAAAAGGCGGCGGAGCAATATGAAACTGCGATCAATAACCTGCCTCGTGATCAATATGCCGTGACCCAGCTGGCCAGTTCTTTCATGCGACTTCAAAAATATGATGAAGCGGTTGCCACCTATGAAAAGGAAGCAAAAATACTCAGGGACGACTATGTATTTGCCTTGAATTTGGGGGAACTTTATCGCCGAAAAGGAGATATTCCCAAGATGAT
>QQUB01000018.1 GCA_008501835.1 Bacteroidota bacterium | reverse complement strand
GGGAAGACAAACAAGGGTTAGTTGCCAGGAAGTGTAAAGCATTACCCCAAGTACCCAAAAAAGAGCCAGGATGTCTGCCACAATGGTAATCACTCCTCTGGAAAAAATACTGTTGACTGTTTCTATATCATTGATGGTTCTTGTAGTGGAGGTGCCAATAGGGGTTTTGTCAAAATAGGTCAGTCGCAGTGCCATGATCTTTTTGAACACGTTCACGCGCAAATCACGAATTACGGATTGTCCAAGCCAGCTGGTGGAATAAATAAAACTGTATCTGACCACTCCTTCGATAACCAGAACCCCCAATGCGATCAGGGCGATAAACAAAAGTCCCTGAAATTGACCTGGAACGATGTAGTCATCCACCATAATTTTGATCAACTGGGGCCGGACCACAGAAAGTGGAGCCAATACAACAGCAAGCACTGCTGCCAGTATGAAAATGAGTCGGTAAGGACGTGCCAGTGCAATGACTCGCCACAGAAGATTAAGATCTATTTTGTTGGAATTGTTTGCCATACAGTTAGTTAAAACACCGAACCGGGCATAAGGTTCGTCGGGTCAACGGTTATTTGTGAGGTAAAGATAGTTTTTTATTAGCTATTCGGAATACTGAATTTTCCTGATGGGTATTTTACATTGAATTCTCCTGGATATTGTATTTCTGCCCTATCCACTCCTTGATCTCCCAAAGTAAGGGACGTTGATCTGTTTCCTGATAATGTGCGATTAAGAGGTCTTTTTGGGAGGAAGGTTGCCTGAATATTTTTTTGATGGTTTTTAATGTCATTTGAAGTGGAGGCTTGTATTTATGTTTCTGGTATTTCCGGAGCATGGACCGCATCAGGTGTTCAACAAGAATATCGTTGTTGAGTTCAAAGTGGTTCAGGATCTGTAACCTTCGGGCAAAAAAAGTCGCATCTGGTAGGACTTTTGGGTCGTAGTTCTCTAGTAAAAACTCCAGCCAGTCCAATGACTTCATGTATTCCCTGGCCATGAAAAGGGCGAAGCTGAAATTGTAATAAACGGTAATTCTTCTGGTTTGGCTTAAATGATGATGGTATCTCTTCAAAAAATTCCATACCTCCGGGGCAAGTAGTTTTGCATTCTCGTATTGCCGGGTCCGTAGGTAATAAATTATTTTCAGATAATATAAAATATCATATTTATGAATTCTGAGCTGACTGTTGTTTGGTACAATGTTTTCAAACTCTTGGATTACCTGTTGAACCTTTTTGCCAGTTTCCGTTCCCTTGTAATTTGAGATCAAAAGCCCCAAGTAATTATTGATAATGCCAAAATATCGTAGCTGATATTCTTTTAGGAAATTGGGGTGATCCTTAAAAAAAGTGATTAAAATCTCCTGATGGTGAATGGATTTTTCGAATTGTTTTTTTCTCCGGAAGTACACTGAATTTGTCCAGCATCTAATGGAAAGTTCATTGAAACTGGCAGGTTCCTGGGGAATAAGCTGGTCTATACTATTTTGGTATTGTTTGAAAATTTCGTCAAGTTTTTCAATGGGAGCATGCCTGGGTTGAGAAATGACATACAATTCTTCGTAATGGGATTGCAATAAGTGTTCTCTTTGAATTTGATCCAAAGCGTTGGTAAATTTGGATTGTAACGCTTTCATCTTTTCCATGGTTCCTTTAGTTGGGAAGGAGCGGGTCAAAATCCTTTGAAATAAATTGATGGCCAGCAATTCGTGGTGTAGCTGATATGCCGTTGCCAGTTTTTCGGCCTTTGTCAAAATTCTTAAAGCTTGATTGTTTAATCGTCTGTCAAAAAGAATAGAAGCATTTATATATGCTTCACGTATTTGAATTCTAATGGATTTCTCTGAATGGTAATTTCTCAGGCATTTTAGTAATAAATTGTAAAGATAGTTCTTGCTGAATGGAAGATTTTTAGCAAATTTCCGGTTGGTCAGTTTCGCTTTTATTTCAGCTTCATTATACACTTCCTGGGCTTCAATGAGATCGAAGAGTTGGACGTAATTCGATTCGGTAGAGTCTCGAAATTGATTTGCAAAGGACTTGAAATATTTTTTTTCTGCTTTGTTTAGAGATTTGATCAATTCAAAGAGTTCAAAAGATTTTTTCATTTAATTCTATTTGTAATTATCTGTAATACAGGTCTTAAAGTTAGTTTAGTTATTTTTAGAAACATAATAAAATAGGATAATTAGTCATTTTTTTATCGTTTTTTTCTCTCATCTTTGCATTAGTCAAAACGAATTTTTATACACGAAAACTTACTTACAATGGCAAGAAACCCATATACCATTTATGCAGGAGATATTGATATTTCTCCAACTGAAACTTTGTCAATTCAGGTAGTTGATTATGAAGGCAGAGTTTACATACTTATTGATGACTTAGATTTAACCTTAGCAGATCATATCCCAACCATAGAAACAGGTCACACTGATGGACCACCACATGTGATTAAATTACAGGACTCAGACAATGACGACTACGATCTCGATGTGACAGATCCATTAAAACCCAGTTTGACAAAAAAATGATTATTTCTTAATCCCCCCAATAATACGACTATGACTAAAAAAGATCTCAAAAACTCCGAGAATGCGGACTTAAAGGAGTTCAGCGTTTTTCGGGAACAAAATCACCTGAGGGCCACGTATAAACTGGTCACTAGTGAAAACCATGCGTTCCTCATTGTCTTGATCGATGAAAATGATCTTGATCATGGAGCACGTGTGATTTCCTTTAATAAAAGGAAGAAAGTACCCATTTCGGAAAAAAAACTAAAAGTGGAAATACGGGGAATAGATTTTTTGTTTGACCCGGTTTCCAGAAAGCTGTCTTACGCCTCTTAGCCTCCTTAATTGGAGGGTAACCCCTAAAACCCTGTATACGGCTCTTGTACCCCTGTTAACCAAAGCCTCTTGTATCAATCTCAATTAGTTGAAAACGAAAGCCAGTTCGAGTTTCCTCGACAGGCTTTGCTTTTTGCTATACCTTTTTTCAAATCCCATTTGTCGTAT
>QQUB01000828.1 GCA_008501835.1 Bacteroidota bacterium | reverse complement strand
TTTAAGGCCTTTTCCCGATTTGGGTTCATGTTAAATTATTTACAGGCACCTAAATTAAGCAAAATTTCCATATTATTCCCCCTGCCAGGGCAATCAATCAGGAATAAAAAAAGGAGAATAAATCCATTAATTTATTCTCCTTTATCAGGCTTAAAACCCAGATGAAATAAAACCTTTTGTTAACAATCATCAGGTTGCTTTCCAATTCCGGATTCTTCCACAAGTTCATTCAATCTCTTCTCATAAAAGTCCAGCAACAAATTGGTAATATTCAGTTCTATTTGCACGCTGCGGTATTCCCCTCCTTTCTCCTCTTTTGGATGCTCATAGGCTCCAATGGTAATCGGCACTCCCATAAAATCAAGCTGTTGTTTCACCGACCATGCCCTGGCGATCCCTAATTCCATGTTGTTCTTTAAAGAGTTGGTAATTTCTCTTTCAGTATTTTTTTCTAATGCTTCTCCCTCAAAATAGTGCGTATAGGGTGTACCTTCCGGTATTTCGAGCGATTCTTTGTAACGGGCTCCCCTGAAGGCATGCCCATCGGTATGTCCTTCCAAATAAATAAAGAAATCCTCCTTACATCTCATGCTTTCTTCACAGTACTTCTGGAGCACCTCCGTATCCACCCAGGTGGCAATCTTTTTGTAATATTCGGGATCTCCCATCTTGGCTAGGTCAATATCCTGACACAAATAAGTGGTTATGACATACCTGATTCCAATATTTCCCAGGGGTTCGTACTCTACGGTTGTTTCACATGGCAGCTTATCATTATTGAGGTCATCTTTCATGATCAAAGCAGATTTCGGACCAAATCTTTCCCGCTCCTCATGGGTTTCTCTTCTCGCCTGAAGAACCAATTCAATATAGCGGCACCACCAGACTTTTCGACTCAGTCGTTGTACTCTACAGGAAAGCTCTTCATCGAAGTCAAGGTTATGACTCCTTTGCAAATCTTCAATCTTATCCAGGTAACCCTGGCCTTGATCACAAGGGTCAAAATGCCCCTTTATCGTCCAGGATTTTACCTGGGCAATTTTATCACAATAGAAATCCGCCAGTTGGAATGAACCGTAAATGGTATCCTGGTTCTGAACAAAATCTTTCCACAGAAAATCCAGTTTGGAAAGGTCTTTTTCTGAATTTTTCAACCTGTTGGACAAATCATTGATCTTACCAATAGTGGCATTATCCAGGGTTGGATTTTCTGCTTTCCGCAAAGCATCAATATCATCCAACCTTTGTTGCCCCTTTTCACAGAAATTCACCGTTCCATCGATGACGTAAGCTTTAACCTGGGCTGCTTTATTGCAATATTCAAAAGGGAAATTAATGTCCCTGCTCAATTCATTATCCGGCATAAAATCTCTCCAGGCTTCGTTGAGCAATGCTTCATCAGCTTTTTGCTGACCAACTTCTCCTTCCAGCCATTCGATCTTTTCTGCAAGGCCAGGCTCGATGGGATGAGAATTGGAAGCTTTCAACTTATTGATCTTATCCAGCATCACTGCTCCCTGTCCACAGACATCTGCAGCAGCCCGCAAAACATATTCCTTCATGGATGGGATCGAATAACACTCCACCACAGGCAATTCAAAACTTAAATCGTTTGAAACGCCTGTATCCAGATACTGCTTCCAGGCTTTACCTAACTTGGGTAAGTTGGTAAACAATTGTCTTTTGATATTCACATTGGCTTCAAGCCCCGGAACATCTTCCACTTTTAGCGAAGTAAAATCCACCAGCTTGATCACCCTGTTCTCAAAATCGTTCTTGGCTTCAGCAATATTTGCATCACAATAATGGGCCGAACTGGTCATAAAGAAATACTTGGCCAGGGTTCCTTTATCACAAACCATGGCAGCATTTTCAATCTCGAGTTCAGCCAGGCTAACCGAGCCTGTTTTTAAAAATTTGCGCCACAAATTATCTACTTCGTGATAAGCTTTAACCTTACCGGCCAGGTCATCAAATTTGTCTTTGTATCCGGGAATAATGCTGTAAAGTCTCTCTGTAAAGGATTCGATCTCCCTGATCAATTTTTCGGCATCCCTGATTTCACCTGCGCAAAAGTGCTTTGTCGCATACATCAGGGTATATTTTAGATAATCGATCTGGAGATCCTTGGAAGGTTTTTTGAGTTCGCTGAAGTCGATGGTTTTATTGTCGGCCAGAAACTCCTTCCAGGTTTCTTCGAAGTTGACAAATTGTGCTTCAGCATTAGAAACAAAGAACCCTATACCCACAACAAGGCATAGGACATAACGGATGGTTTTTGTCATAATGATAAATCGGTGTAAGGATTGAATAAAATAGCTCTGTTAAATTTAGAAGGTTTAAAAGTAGGCAATGTCTGTGGAAATTTGAAATGGTATCTTGTTATTCCACTGAATTAAACGTTATCCCCGGCCAAACTGGTATATTTCACCCTTGAAGTCTTTAATGGATTTATCTATTAGTCTCTAAAAAACCTGCAACTCCTGAGCAATGTCCATAGCAAACTCATCCCTCATTTTGTATCTGTATTGCATTACCCAACGAGGGTGAGGTAAGGGCTTTATTTCACCGAAAAACTGATGTTCTTTATTTAATTTTTGCAAAAACTTCAGATTTTTTCCTTTTCCCAGACAATAGGCAACATCCGTTTTTACATTCCAGGATAATTGCTCTTTCATATAAAGAATTATGAGTTCCAACACAGATTCCTGTAATGCCTTATCGTCATAATAATTGATATTCTTACCTTCAGAAAGAAACCCTAACGGGAAAGTGGCTGTGATGAAATAATCTCTATAAAACAATTCAGGCCCACCATATTTTTCGATGAAATTATAAACAAATACACTGGAGGTTTCTTGTCTTTTATGGAAACTGTTCGGTATACCGCAAACATCTTCAAGCCTGATTGGATCGGTAAAAGAAATTCCTGTAATGCCCGATCCAAACCTGCCGGGGTTAATCCCAAAAATCAACCTCCTTGGATTATTATCCCCGTAATACTTTGTATAAAATTGCTGTACGATCTCACTCACTTCCTTTGTTTGGTAGGGATTCATTACTCCAATCCTATCCGGCACATCGGGTGTCTGAAGTTGATTAAAAAAACTGATCACATTTTCTGCAAAAGTCATGTATTCCTATTTCCGTGCTCAAAAAAAGGTGAAGACCATTTACAAACGATCTTCACCTTAAAATTATGTAAAAAAAGAGAACTATATAGTCAACAGTCTTCAGTTCCCAGTCTGCAGTCTGATTGGATTGAATAGTTATTTGGATTGGTTTTTCAATTTTCACTCATGGCTGCCAGCGCTTCCAATCGCTTCCAATGGTTGTCTGTATGAGCCTGGATATCTTTTAGTACCTCTTCATTTCCAGGCTTGAAAACATTTTTAAACCTTCCCTGCATTTTCATACATTCCTCTACGGGAACGAACTTTTCAGGTCGATAATTGATCTTGTAATCAAAATGCTCTATCTCCATGAGTGGGAATAATTTGGTTTCCACGGCGAGTCTTGCGATCTGGATAGAGTCAGCAGGATCAGTTTTGTGTCCCGGAGGGCAAGGTCCGTCGATCATCAATAAGCGGAATCCTTTTATCGAAAGTGCCTTTTCAATTTTAGCACGGAAATCATCGAGATGAGCGAGTGAGCAGGTTGCCGCATATGGCAGATTATGAGCTGCTATTATACCCATGAGGTCCTTAGGCCAGGTTTTCTTAAAGCCTTTAGCTCCAGGGTTTGTTGTTGTAACAGCTCCATAAGGTGTGGCGGTACTCGTTTGAATCCCGGTGTTCATATAGGCACCGTTATTGTTCACGATGTAAAGGATATTCTCCCCTCTTGAAGCGGCACCTGACATCGACTGCAAACCAATATCAAAGGTACTGCCATCACCGGCCAAAACGACCACTGGCACATCTTCTCTGCCACGGCGGTCGAGGGCTGCTCTTACACCTGTAGCCGTTGCCGGAGCAGCAGCAAATACAGTATGTACAATTGTTCCTTTAAGATCATTTAAAGGATAAGGTCCTGATATGATAGAAAAACAGGAAGCCGGAAGCACATAAACGGTTTCTTCCCCGAGGATACTTGCCAGGTGGCGTACAAGCAGAGACCACCCGCAGCCCCGGCAACTCAGGGCTCCTGAAAATACTTTTTCGTCTTTTATTAAGAAATCAAATGAAGGTTCCATATGATTGATTATTAATTTTTAAATAATTGATCCAGTTTTACAAAAACATTCTTTATACCCAGTTGACATAATCCGGATTATTCCTGGCCATGAAAATGATCTTTTCAATGGTTTCAGGAGGTACATCCTTGCCGCCTACTCCGGCATAAAAGTCATGCATCTTGTAATTGGTACCGTACAATGCTCTTTGCATTTCCTGCATAATTGCTCCTTCATTATCTCCGAGGAAATTTCTTTCCACATTGGCAATGATCGCATCTTCCGGAAGATCCTTTAATGCTTCAATTACGGCTTTTTTAGGAAACGGCTTGAACAATCTGAGTTTCAACAAACCTACATCAGGATATTTTTTGATCACCCCTCTTGCTGTGGTTGTTATACTGGAAATGGTTACCAGAACGATCTTCGTGTTTTTGTTGATATTCACCGCTTCGACATTGCTGTATTTCCTGCCAAAATGTGATTCAAAACGACGGGCGATCTTTTCTGACAAATCCTCAACCTTCAGTACATCATCCCAATATTCAGTATTGAACTTCCCGTAATGTTCCGGAGGAACCAGCCCCCCAAAATCTTTGGGTTTACCGGGATCTATTTCATTACCCTTTAATTTTTTTGACGGCAGGAATTCATCAACCAAATCCGCATCCGGAATCCATATATTCTCACTGGTATGACTTTGGTAAAATGCATCCAAAACAACCATAACAGGCAGATCAAGTGTCTCGGCAAGGATATATGACTGAATGATTGTATCCAGCACTTCCTGTGAACTTTCACCATAGTAATGTACCCATCCTGTATCCCTTTGTGCAAGGGAATCGGTTTGGTCAGACCAGATATTCCATGGAATAGATGGGCGACCGACATTACAGGCTACCACCGGTAACCGGAAGTGTGCGATTGCATGTAACAACTCATGGGAATAAAACAACCCCTGTCCAGCTGTTGCGGTAAAAACCCTTGACCCTCCAAGCGCTGCTCCCATAGCCGCTGCAAAAACGGAGTGCTCGCTATCCATGTTTACGTAATTGGCATCCATGTCTCCTTTTGCTACTTTATCCGCAATACTCTCGATGATGGTGGTTTGGGGGGTTATCGGATAAGCGGGTACAAAATCCACACGACATAACTGAGCGGCTTCTGAAGCTGCGAAATTACCCTTCATGATTTTCTTCGTATGTCTTGGAAACCCACGTACCGTTGAAGTTTTACTTTCCTTAATTTGATTTTCCATATTTTATACTTTACACTGCAAAATGCAGTTAAGGTTTATCAAATAATTTTTATTCCGTTTAGCTCAAACTGAAATTCATGGAAGAACATGGACATTCAGTTACACAAATACCACATCCCTTACAATAATCATAATCAATGCGCATTCTTCCATGGTCATCAACATGAACCGCAGCATCAGGACAATAATTGAAGCAATTGTAGCAGTTAAAGCAATCGCCACAACTCAGGCACCTCGAAGCTTCATTGGTGATCTGTTCCGCCTTAAGGGGAGCAACAACCTCTGTGAAGTTTTCATAAAAATCTTTCGGATAATAAACCTTGTTGTCATGCCTTGCTGATGGAAGGTAATAGGCAAAATTGATGTCGTCGGGCAGTACTACTTCCGGCAGGACTTCTTCATGTGTGTACGGCTCTTTTTTAAAGAAAGCATCCACTTCTTCTGCAACTTTATTGCCACTGCCAATAGCCTCCGTAACAGTCCCTCCCCAGGCCATATCACCTGCACAGAAAACAGGGACTCTTGATGGTAAATCGGTTTTTCCCTGCCTAGGATCCACTTCAACGCCATTAAATACGAAATCATCAAATTTCTGGCCGATGGCTGCCACCACCCTGTCGACAATCACAACATGTTCAGACCCTTCCATCTTTACAGGTTTCCGGCGACCGGATGCATCTTTCTCTCCCAATTCCATATTGATCAACCCCAGTTCAATACGACCTTCACTGGTTTTATGAATGGAAATCGGAGCCTTGAGGAATTCAAACTGCACATTTTCCTGATAAGCCTCCTCCACCTCATGGGCTATGGCCGGCATTTGCTCACTTGTTCTGCGATAAAATATGGTAGGATGAGCTCCAAGTCTTAATAAGGTACGGGAAACATCAATGGCCGTATTACCACCTCCAATAACTGCCACTTCTTCTCCTTTTTGGATGCCCTTACGATCTCCAAACAATTTGAATTCCCTTAGGAAAGAAATACCCTCTGTAACCAGGTCTTCTTCATTATTCAAATACATCGAAGAACCAATATGCGATCCAACAGCAGTAATTACGGCATCAAAGTCAGCTTCGAGGTCAGCTACCTTTTTCCGTTGATTCAATTCTATTTTCACTCCTGTCTTTTCGATATCCGCAATTTCTCTGTCCAAAACCTCATCCGGCAGCCGGAATTTTGGAATACCCGTTCTCATCATACCTCCGGCTTTTGGCAAAGCTTCAAATACGGTAGTTGCGTATCCTTTCTTCTGCAGTCTTAGGGCGGCCGTGAGCCCGGCAGGACCTGAGCCGATGACAGCCACTTTTTCCTTTTGCGTGACAGGAACTTCAGCAACAACGCGATCTTTGGCCTTATCGCCCAGGAAACGCTCTATCGCCCCTATATTTACTCCTTTATCAAGGGAATTTCGGTTACAGTTCTGTTCACAGAAATGTGGACAAACCCTTCCGCAAATGGAAGGAAACGGGTTGTGTTCAAAAATGACATCCAGGGCAGCATCAAACTGCTGCTCTCCGGCAAGTTTTACAAATTCACGAACATTAGTACCAGCAGGACAATTATGGGAACAAGGAGGAGTTTTGGTTGTATAGGAAGGTGTTAATAATCTCCAGTTCCCGGTTTTGTTCTTGGACATGGGTTCATCCCATACCGGAACTTTATATTTTGGATCGTGGTGACCATTCTCTTCAAGAGAGAATTCAGGTATCTCTTCAGCCACCTCAACAGTTGTATTCAGAGCCTCTACCAGCAATTCATTGCTGTTGTCCAAACCCACAACACTTTCAAAAGCAACTTGCGTTGATTTGACATTGGCCTCCGGCTTAACGGGGACGTTTTGAGCAACTACCTTTTTAGCGATTTCTACATCTGCATCCAGGATACGCATAACCGCACCGATCATGGCCGCATTAACGATAGGCAGGGACTTACTCCCCAGTCCAAGATCAAGGGAAATCTTTGTAGCAGGAACAGTGTAAACCTTGTCACACTGCCCTTTAAAAGCTTTAATTGGGCGATCTGTGTTCAACAATAAGGAACCTCCTTCTTTCAGGCCGTCAAAGACTGGCACCTGGTCAAGCAGGGATTCATCGAAGACAATGATAAAATGTGGGTGATAAACATTGCTTCGGTTTAGGATTTCTTTGCGTGCCACACGCAAAAAAGCCTGAATGGGTGCCCCCGTCCTTTCAACACCAAAAGCGGGAAATGATTGAACTTCATAATCTCCCAATTGGCTGAAAATCTTTGCCAGGACTTCAAAGGCGGTTACCATTCCCTGGCCTCCGCGGGCATGGCCTCTTATTTCTAACATAATTTTACTAGTTTTATTCAGTAAATAATTATGTCAGGGTCAAAAGAATGTCATTTGTATTTTTCAGAGAGTACGGCAACAAAACATTTGACACATTGGGCTGGATGTTACAAAATTTATTACCGTAGAACTATTTTTAATACTCTTAAATTTACTAAAAATTTTTCAAATTTTAAAGTTTTGACCTAAGAAAATTTAATGCTCAATTTGGTTAACTTTGTTAAATTAATTTGTTTTCAGGGTGCCGGATATATGCTAATTTTTAGAAAAATGGTATTTATGGACTCCAACACCTCCAACATTTAATCAACAACCAGCAACTTGTAACCAAAAAATTTTTCCAATTCTTCATGTTCTCAAGTGTCAACCCAGTAACGCAAAAAGTTCTCATGAATTACGATTCAATGAGTTCTGATCAAATCGTCCTCGCCATTGAAACCGCCGACAATGTATTTCGTCGGTGGAAAAAGATTCCTTTGGAGGAACGGGTTGAAATGATCAAATCAATCGGTAAGGCCCTTAGGGATAAAACGGAAGAATATGCAATTCTTCTCACAAAAGAAATGGGGAAGCTTAAAGCTGAAGCCGAAGGTGAAATTCTTAAATGCGCCTGGCTATGTGATTATTATGCTGAAAACGCTCAGAACTTTCTTGCACCCGAAGTGATAGATACAGAATATTCTAAAAGTTATGTAGCCTATCAGCCATTAGGAGTCATTTTAGGAATAATGCCCTGGAATTACCCTTTCTGGCAATCATTCCGTTTTGCAGTTCCGGCCTTGCTTGCCGGGAATACTGTTTTGCTAAAACCTGCTCCGAATGTCCCCCAATCAGGGATAGCTCTTGAGTATATCTTTTCGGAAGCTTTTGAAAGAAAAGGCGTTTTTCAAACTATTCTGGCTGAGGTGGAGGATATCCCTTCCATCATTAACCATCCTATGGTATCCGGCGTTTCTTTAACCGGCAGTAACAAAGCGGGGTCTGCCGTTGCTTCACAGGCAGGAACGGCTATCAAAAAATGCCTGCTGGAACTCGGAGGCAGTGATCCGTTTATCGTTTTGGAGGATGCAGACCTGGATAAGGCAGTTGATATGGGTTTTGCCTCGAGAATGATTAATTGCGGTCAGACGTGTATCTCTGCCAAACGTTTTATTCTCCATGAAAAAATAGCAGACAGGTTTATCAACGGTTTGAAAAGAAAGATCGATTCTTTAACCCAGGGAGATCCTGCAGACCCACAAACGTCCATTTCCGTGATGGCCAGAAAAGACCTTGCCGAAGCATTACAAATCCAGGTGGATAACTCTGTAACAATGGGCGCAAATATCCTCCACAATGGCGGTCACCTCGACAAAAAAAGTAATTATTTTCACCCGATGATTCTAGGAAACGTAAAAAAAGGTATGCCTGCCTATGAAGAGGAGTTATTCGGTCCGGTTTTTACGGTTTTTATGGTCAAATCGGAAAAAGAAGCCATTGACATCGCTAATGATTCCATTTATGGGCTGGGAGCATCTGTCTGGTCTGAAGATCAGGTAGCTGCAGAATCCATTGCGCTGGAGTTGGAAGTAGGTGCGGTCGCCATTAACGATATGGTAAAATCCGACCCCCGGTTGCCTTTCGGCGGGGTGAACCAATCCGGATTTGGAAGGGAACTCGCTTTGGAAGGCATGAGAGAATTTGTGAATATCAAATCTGTTGTTTTAAAATAATTTTGGATCTTTGACCAGCAGGCAAAGGGAATAAAGGAACAATTGGAGGTTACCGGAAATCCCGAACGAAAATGCCTATTGAGTATACACGCCCCTACAATAGGTTAAGGGGTTGATAAAAATCATTTAACAATGACACCGGAGAGGGAAAAGAGATTTATGGAGATTGCTTCCAGGAGGCAATATAATTTAACAGTTATTTTAGAGAACGTACATGATCAGCATAATATCGGAGCTGTTTTGCGTACGGCTGATTCAGTAGGCATAAAGGAGGTCTTTGTGCTCTACTCGGAGCCTGAACTGGCTGTAAAAAATATAGTGCTTGGTAAAAGAACATCTTCCGGTGCCAGAAAATGGGTTGACGTTCATTTTTACACCGACCTGGATGCTTGTTTTGAACACGTTCGCCAAAATTATGACCTTATTCTCAGTACCCACCTGGATGAAAAACCCAAATCGATTTATGATCTAGATCTTACT
Organism: Bacteroidota bacterium; assembly: GCA_008501835.1. Classification (GTDB taxonomy): domain Bacteria; phylum Bacteroidota; class Bacteroidia; order Chitinophagales; family Saprospiraceae; genus BCD1. The sequence continues at coordinate 1,911 of QQUB01000828.1, read as the reverse complement.
CAATCAGTCGCTTTATTATTTGGTAACGAACATGACGGGGTTTCTGAGGAAGCTTTAAAACAATCTGACGGGAACTTCATTATTCCCCAAATGGGTATGGTAAAAAGCCTGAATATTTCCGTTGCCTGTGCCGTAACGCTCTATGAGGCATTCCGTCAACGCAATGAAAAAGGTTTTTATACAGAAAATAAACCTATGCCAGAAGCTGACCAACTGGCGCTTTACGAAGAATATCAACGCCGGCATGAAAGTAAGGCCACCCGAAAAAAAGCCTTTAATCAGGACTTTCGTGGGAACGTCGAGAAATGATCCCTTTCCGTCGGTAAGGTTGGATTGGTAAAAAGGGTTTATCTAAATTTTCCTAACTTTGTTTAACCAGACAGGGCCATTTTGACTTTTCTATATTTGACCGTCAAAGGGTGCTGTTTAAATCAATTTTCTGAAACTATGATTAGAAATGCTATTAAAATCCTGCTATTATTGGTAGTGGGAGTCGTTGCTTACAACCTGTTTTTTGGAACTGAACAGGAAAAAGAACAATCAAAAGAAATCATCTCTGACGTCAAGGATTTCTCCAAAAGTGCCTGGAATCTGCTGAAAGAGGAACATCAAAAGTTCAAAGATGGCAAGTACGATGATGCAGTAGAAAAAATTGAGGGAGGTGTAGATAAACTTAAAGACGTTTACGCCGGACTCAGAGACAAGGCTAAACAAGTGGAGGACAGCGGCTTGCTTGATCAACTGGATGAGCTGGAACAGAAAAGGAAAGAGCTGGAAGAGCAACTTTCGGATAAAACCCCGGAAAGTTACGATGAGAAACAGATCGAAAAAGACTGGAAAAACCTATTGGATGATACCCAGCAAGTCCTTGATGACTTAGAAAAGAAATAATCAAATTTATTATAAGTTACGAGATTCGGGTTACAGGTTACGGGTTCGGTCATATTCCAAAAGAAGGTCAACCTTGAATTAAAAAGACCATTGTCCTTTTGGGGATTATTTGACATAAGTTTAAGCTAGAACTCACAACTTGTAACCCGGAACACGTAACAGAAAATAAACAAATAAAACCAACTTTATGACCGGAATTGATGCCATCCGAATTAACTTCAATCCGGATCAGTTATTGTTTTTAAATATCTGCCTCGGCTTTTTAATGTTCGGGGTAGCCCTTGATCTTAAAAAGGAAAATTTTCTATACATTTTCCGGCAGCCCCGAATCGCATTAATTGGTCTTTCTTCCCAATTTATTCTGCTTCCCATCCTTTCAGTATTACTGATCATTATTCTTAAACCACCCACGAGTATTGCCTTAGGCATGATATTGGTTGCTTCTTGTCCGGGTGGAAATGTTTCTAATTTCGCAGTACACCTTTCCAAGGCCAACGCGGCACTTTCAGTATTACTGACGTCGATTTCAACTCTTGCAGCGATTGTAGTAACCCCCTTTTATTTCAAATATCTGAGCATTTACATTCCAGGAACCGAAGTTTACGCCAAAGACCTCCAGGTTAGTCCCGAGGATATGGCCGGGACCATTATTCGATTAATTGTGGTGCCTTTGATTTTAGGGATGTGGATCAACAGTAGATTTGAGCATTTCACAGCAAAAATCAAAAAGCCGGTTCGAATTCTCTCCTTATTGATATTTCTGGGGTTTGTGGTTTTTGCCATTGCCGGTAATTTTGAGAATATCAAGAATTATTTGCACATGGTTTTCTTCCTGGTTCTTGCCCATAATGTCATGGCGCTCAGTACAGGATATTACTGGGCAAAACTATGGCGATTACCCAACACTGACGCCCAGGCTATTTCACTTGAAACGGGCATACAAAATTCAGGCCTGGGATTAATCCTCATCTTTAACTTTTTCAACGGACTTGGTGGAATGGCCATGATCGCAGCCTGGTG
>QQUB01000796.1 GCA_008501835.1 Bacteroidota bacterium | reverse complement strand
AATATGTCTTTTGAGCAATTGCTGTAATTCCAACTACAAATTCCTGGTCTGACTTATAAATAATGGGGGACTGGATCCTTTCCAGCAACGGAGGGTTCGACTTCCAAAGCAGCCTTAGACTTTTCCTCAGGTCCCAGCCGCTGATATCAATTTCATTGTTATCCAGAAAAATGTCGATGGTATCTTTTTTTTCTGCCAGGCTTAAATACCAATCTTTTTCATGTTTGTAAATTATCCGGACATCAAAATCACTGTCAGGAGATGGGAAACCCCATGCCCTGGAGCCTGTTTCGCAGGCGAGCAGAATCTCAATTCCTTTGTCCTTTTCCAATTCGGATAAATATTTCCTGATCTTGTCTTTCATCATTTGAGTTAAGATTTTTTGGGTTTTGTACATTTAACAAAGAGGTCAGTCAGATGATTCCATTTAATTGTATTTTTCTCTATAGGGGGATCACATATGACGTACCTACGGCACTTGAGTTACTATTGCTGGCTGGGGGTTACCAATAGGGCGTCCCTATGGGACTTAATTACAATCTAGCCGCTTGGGTACCGATATTTGGTCTCTACGAAACCTTTAGTCCCTTCGGGACGGCAATATGGGTAACACTTAAGCGGCTATTAGAGCCCGCGTGCTGTAGGTACGCAATATAAACACTCCTTGGATCAAATGCCGTCTCACTCCCTCCACTTCCCCGCCTCCTGCTTCACATAAGCATCAAAGCCTTCCTTTGTAACGCCCAGCTTATCCTCAAGCAGCTGAAAAAAATCCTCATCGGATGTACCATACTCAAGTGATTCAACCAGCCCCTTGACTCCCTCTTTGTCGTAAATATTCTTCATGAGCAACCCTCCGATGACATAGCGAAAATCGGAGGCATGTTCTCCGTTGGGGATGGTCTTTTTGAGTTGGGTTATGTCTGACAAATCATAGTCCGGGTTTTCGGCAAGGAATTCCTTTAACTTTCCCATGTGGCCCTGAAAGGTGTACGTTGAAGTGCCGGCATAGAAGGTAGCAATGCCTTCACCGACCCACAAGTGAGGATCTTTGGGTACGACGTGGAAAGTATATAAATGCACCAATTCATGTGGGAAAAAAGAAGAATTGTTGCCTGAATAAATGATCATATTCCTCCAGCTGGCAATACCGCCTTTTCCGCTTGGATTGTACATGCGATTCATATATTCATATCCCCAGGTTCGGGCAATATCTCTGGCATTACTTGCCACGAAATAATCAAACTCGAGCGGCTCAACGCCAAATTCTTTGGACATTTCCAGATTGAAAGCGTTCATCTCTTCAGCTTCGGCCAGCCTGAATTTATGAAACGGATGAATGTAGTAATTGATATTGCCTACCCTTCGATGTTCAAATACTGTTTTTAAATACTCTGCACTGCTGATCAGTAAATACTTGCCATCAACCTCCCTGGCATATACGGCAGCAATAACATCCAGGTGAATTTCTCCTGATTCATCTAAATGAGAGAATGAACTGATCAATGACCAATAGCCATTCCCAACTTCGAAAATACCGATTACCTTGCATTGAACTTTATAAGGTTTCTGTTGAAGTTGCCCAATGCCAATGGCCCAAAAATTTTCATCGGGAACCTTCATATTTTCAAATGACCAATAGGGAGAATCAATATCCTGAAAATTGCCGTCCGAGATATAATTTTGCCACAATTCGATGAGTTGTTGCTCCACTTCACCATTGGCATTGGTAACTTCTTCGTGGATATAGAAGTCTATGCCCCCTAAATCTTTAGTGGTATTCGTTTGGGCGAGACTCAATTGGCAAATGGTGAATAATATTAGGGTGTGAAGTGTTTTGGTCATTTTCTTTGATTTTGGTTATGTGTTCAACGATTTCGATTTTTATTGGCCGCACCTACGAGACACCAGTCCCACCGGGACGGAAGTATAGGTAATTACCTGCGTGCTGTAGGTACGCAATATAGTTTCCAAGATAAGAATTACTTAAGTATTAAAAGGGACTTTAAAAGTCTGCCATTTTGATGTAATACCATGAATTACATATGAAACGTATGTTCTGACAAAAAGGTATCCTTGGAATTTTAGAGAGAATTGATACAAAGGCTATTTAATGCCCAATGGTTAACAGGTTAGATATGAAGGATGTTAATCTGAAGATGGAAGGCCTTGGCTGCAAGAGAATTGCAAACAATCTAATAATAACCTACAAATCAAATGGCCCCACAAGAGGTCATTTGATCGGCAGTATTAGGAAGATTTCTTTATTGAGCTATTTAACCTAAGTTACGAGGTGCGTGTTGCGAGTTGCATCAATTTAGGTGATTTTTTCAATGATTCAGGATATAATCCCGAAGGAAAAGGAGTGTTTCTTTGCTAAAATTCTGTAACCCGCTACTCGAATTATTTAACTAAAGAATATTGGCGTGCATATTTGTTTGTATCTGTCCAACCGGAACTGGTTTGGAAAACTTTACGATCCTTTGAATCCAGATTTACAACTAACTTATTGCGATGCAAATATTCGTATTGATCCATATTTATTGGCAACCTGTTCTCTAATCTTTCAAACAAATTAATTCGATCGATCAATTTTTGATAACCAGGTTTTACCTGAGCTTCGAACACCTTGGACTTAGAACCGCTTCCATATGCGAAAAAGCCTATTTTCTTATTGGCTAATTCATCTTCGGAAGTGAGGGAAAGGCTACTGATCAAACTCAGGAAAATAGAGCCCGTGTACATATTTCCAATTAAGGAAGAGGCCCGTTCTCCCTTTGCGATTTTCTCAGCAACAAATTTTTTGTAATCCCTGGAGGAAGAGACGGCTTTATAAAAGAGTTTTGCAAACTTTGGATCGTTTTCAGGAATCGTCTCAATGAATGGCTTTGAAAACTCATCCCATTTTCCTTGCTCCTTTAGATTTTCAATAAAAAGAGGCACAAATACCCGTCGGGCATGAAAGGCATATGGAAGGTGGAAAATGAGTTGGCTCCATTGATCTAAATAATCAGCCTTCTCCGACTTAGCTTTGAAATTTTCTAAAGCTTCCGTTATTCGGTTAGTGTAACAAACATTAGAATGATGTCCATCATAAACGGGCGTATCTTTATGCTCTGAATAGACTTCCTTACCCAACTTAGAGGCATCAATCCCATTCGAGCTCACAATGTCATGATGTCGCACCCTCAGCCTGAGAGGTTTGAAAAAATCATGTTCACAATAAGCTGAAACGCCCCAGTTGGAACCTATTTCCAAAATTCGGGGGTCCTTACTCAGCAGCATAGCTATGGAACCTGCTCCCTGAGTACACTCTCCCGGAGAATGTAAATCATATTTAGCATTGTCGGTAGAAATAACAATCGCTTTTTTATCCGGATTCAATGTGACCCAATCAAGACTGTTTTGCATCGCATCAACAGCACCGATACAAGCAAAAACCATATCCACTACATCACAATGGTAAAGCTCATGAGCATCAATCGATTTCAGGTCATAATATTGCTTTAATATTCCAAGAAGGTAGGATGCAAGTGGCTTGGAGCCGTCGATCATGCTTTCCGTTCCCACATAAATTCGCCCAATATCCTTCGGTTGCAAATTATTCTTTTCAACCAGGTCACACAATGCTTCAGCAGCCATAGTGACTACATCTTCGGAGCTGTCCGGAATCGCAATGGCCTTTAAGCCAAGTCCATTTTCTAACTTAGCAGGAATAACGTCCCGGGCTTTGGCAAAATCCTGAATATCAAGATACAAAGAGGGACAATAAATAGAGATATCATCTATCCCAACAGAAGGTCTAACGTTAGTCTTGTTCATAACCGCAAAAGTAGTTGTTAAATAGGAAGTAAACAACAAATTTATATTTTTGTTTAACAAAATTGAAAAAAGTTAAACAAAATGACATAAAAAAAACGGTTCGCTTTTTTGTTCAAGAAGGAAATAAAGCTAAACAACTACAGTATTTACTGGCATTTTAAAGCTGATTGATTTTTAGAAGGCAAGATTTAATAAAAAATATTTTGTTTAACAAAAAATAACAAAAGTTAACTAATTTTACTGCTTTACGGTTTCAAAAACAAAGCAGGTTACCGCATAGGGAGTAAAAACGATAACGTTGTTTTTATTATCCGCCTTTTTGACCAATGATAACATTAGGCCGCTTTGTATTTGCAATCCACTGACAATTCTATTGTTCAATTGAACTTTTTCTTCCTTCAAGCAATTCCTGAATCTGATTTATCTGAGACTCCGGTATTAGCAAATTGAGTTCTCTTGTTTCTACATTGAGCCTGTAATAGATTTTGGGTTCGATTTCATTATTAAATTCTCCATTCATATTTCTATCAATCCCAAATTGAAATACCAATGCTGAATTATTTATTCCATTCGCAAAATTTATATAGCTGGTATTTTCCTGCTTTTCAATTCTGTGAAGTTCGTTGTTCCTTACATCGTACAAATACATTTCTTGTAAATCGTATCTATCAATATATTCATCTTTATTGGTATCCAGTTTTGCACATCTTATAATCAAATATTGGCCATTGTTAAATGAATAAAAATTACTGATGGAAATTCTAGTATCGAAGATTAATTTCGTCCTATTGGATCCCGACTCAAATAAAACCAAATTATTATAGTTTAATCCATACTTATTCCTGTAACCTTTCACATTTCTTCCCGGGTATGAATTTATGAGTCCAAGTACATCATCTCCCATAGATTCTGGTTCATTCAGATTTTTTTGACCTATTGGGATAATGTATATCTTTTTTATGGTGTCTATTTCCACAAATTGATTAAAGGTCAATATTTGTTCCCGTTTTTCTTCTTTTATCAGGCTATCCGTTTTGGTTTCAGCTATCAACCCCGGTTCGTATTCATGATCATCATAACTATAGAAACTCAGGTATTCAGTGATAGCCATTATTCCAAAACCAAGCAGGAATAATAATCCGACTGTTGCTAAAATTGCCAGTAATATCTGGTTATACTTTTTTAATTTTTCCATTGGATTTTGTTTTTGGTGTAAAATGTTTGGCTTAAATGGCGCAGAGGCGTTTAGGCACATCTGTAGTACGACCGAATGAACGTAGGGTCATGGTGTGCATTTTCGTGTAGTTGGCATTAATTTATTTTTCACTTAATCGTCTTTTTAAGTTTATCTTGTATGCTTGATACTCTGTATTTTTCCAAAGAATATAATCTTCTAAAATTCCCAGTAAGTCATCTGAAGGAATGGTCATAACAGGTTGAATATTTTTCTCATCATCTTTATCATTAAAATTTTCGAAATCATTAATTATCCAGTCACCTTTGAGTCCATCATAAATAAATGCTTCATTTTTATAAATCGTGATATGACCTATTTCAGATGCCATCGGATATCTTTCATCGACGTTTCCGTGATTTATAATATTTTTAATAACACTGACCATTTCAGCATCGGTCAGGTTTCTGTCAAAGAACCTTGGTCGTATAGGTTGATGATCGATGATAACACCAAAAAGAATTTGATTCGGATACTCCGGTTTTGATTTGAACGAAACCCCTCTTGCTCTAATTTCGGCACTTAGCCCATACTTATCCCAAAATTTATATTTCATTGGAGTATAATTGTGTTTGAAAATTCTTTTCATTGCTTGCATTATGGGATAATTTTTTTCCAGGCTATTTTCATTTTTAATTTTGCTGAAACGGTCTTAGCTACACGACGGGCCCTGTGTTGCGCCTTCGGCGGGGCCTGGTGTTGTAGCGTATGTTGGCTATTGTGTTAATTTTTGATTTCAAAGGTCACCCTCACAGTCACTCCTAAATTTAATTTTTTGAACTCAATTTTTTCTTCATTTCCTGATCTCAAAAACCCAGATTCCATTCTCATTATCCTTGAATTATAATCATAGTACTGAGTAATTAAATATCTTTGTAAATCATTATCAATATTCTCAGTTACTTGTATTGCTAGACCTAGCTCGGCTCCGAGTTCATCAACAATTAGCTTTGCTCTTTTCTTTGCGTTTTTTACAGCTTCAACTAATAATTCTTCTTCAATTTTTAAAAAATCACTAAGCCCAACTTTTGAAATTTTTGCTCTTTGAATCGGGATTTTGCTGATTTGCCTTGCGAAGTTATCCAGGTCTTCTATTTCTTTGAATTTTATTTGAAAGGTTTTACTACTTGTGGTTTCCTCTTTTTTTCTCCTGTACGTGATATTCCTTTCACTTATATTGTCTATTTTAACCATTGATTTTTCAATCCCCATTTGCTCAATAACTTTCCAGAATTTATTTTCAATTTCTGATAGCGTTACTTTTTGTCTATTTTCAAAATATTCCTCGATTTCAATAGAGTAAAAAATTTCATCGGGAGTAATTTCTCTATGTGCATATCCAATTACTGTAATTTCCTTTGAGTTATTCTCTTGTGAATAAAGAACCTCGACATTAATAGTGCCTAAGAATAGTAGAATAATTGTTATTAAAGTTCTCATCTTGCTATGTTTTCTTATGGTACCTAACGGTTTTGGTTAAATGGCGTAGCGGCACTTAGCCGCTATGAACATTTTAGCCTTTGTTGTGTGCATTTTTTTTCTCTAAATCTTTTATAAAACAATATTGGTTTACCTTCAATAATTTGCTCATTCACTCTTTCCATTCCCAATTTCTCGCAAACATTAATGGATTTTGAATTTGGTTTATCCAATGAGGCTGAGATATAATCAAAGTTTAATTTTTCAAATACGTATTCTATGATTTTCATAGAGGCTTCTGTTGCATAACCTTTTCCTGTATATTCTGGAAGAAGTGCATATAATAATTGAGGTTGATTCTCGTCAAAAAAATACCAAAGTCCTACATAGCCAACACATTCTTTGTTTTTAGTCAAAATGATTTTCCATAATCCCCATTTTTCAGTTTGGTATCTTTTATTCGATTCTTCTACTATTTCTTTTGATAAGCTTAATTGAACTACCTCATTGTCCCACAAATAAATTCTAACAAATTCATTAGTGTTAATTGCGTGAAACAACTCGAATTCTTCTTTTGCAAATATTTCTAATGTTAAGCGGTTTGTTTCCAATTCTCTAAATTCTGTTTTATTTGATTATTCAATAACCTGACACATCCAAACGCTTGGTATTTCAACATCAAAGCCTGCTTTTCTATATGCTTTCCTTGCAGATAAATGTGAAGGGTCTCCACCTGTTGCTACAGTTGCCACTTTCATTCCTTCGTTTCTCATTATTTCAACTGCAAAATCATACATCTGGGTACCAATACCTCTTTTAGCATATTTTGGGTGGACTGCATTCAAACCAATTTCTCCTACTTTGGCTTTTTTATCTATCCGAATACTTACAAATCCAACTGTTACTTCTTCCAAATTAACTTTCCAAGTTTTCCAAATTGAGTCTTCATCAAATAAAGATTTTAGTAATTCTTTTTGTGCTTCATCTTCAGGTAATTGAGCGTACTCATAAATTGTTTTTCCGAGTATGTTCCTAAAAGAATCAAAAATTGGTTGAAAGGCAGATTCTCGTATATCTTCCAAAGTGTCAATATCCTTTTCATCTGCAACTATGAATTCGATATTTGATTCATTTTTCGAACTATTATTAATCATATTGTTCTTTTTTCGTAATTGCACACAACGGTTCGTGTATGTGGCGTACGAAGCTTTAGCGAGTATGACATCATACACATTGTTCTCGGTCGTTTTCTTTTTTATTCGTTATTAAATCTCACTATCGTAAAATTTGGTCTAAATGTTCTTATGAATTTTCCTGTTTCAATTTTTGGGTCTTCATCTTTATGTTCGATAAACAAAGCTCTTTTCAAGTTTCTATTTGCTGAATAATTCAAAAGACTGAAACTTGAATCAATTGGATGATACCTTACTAAAAGTAATTTGATTCGATATAATCCACTTTCAGGTGATATATCTTCGAAAGCTGAAATTATCCCAAATTCAACTGAAGATTTAATTAGTCTTGAATGTTCCTTTCCATTATTCAATAAATCTCTCCAGTCGAATTCAATCTTTGTAGATTCACCTTTGCTATATTCTATTTCAAAATAAAGGTTTGAGTAGATTCCCGATTCTAGTGCTCTTATTTGATATTTGCTTGAATAGATTATTTTATTTTCAATATTTTCTTCATCTCTGACTATCGTCCATTTCCCCTCAAATCTTGCTTCCCCCTTTGTTGAGTAAAAATAATTTCCATTAAATCGATACATTTTCCTTTTTGCAATTGAAATATATTCACCATTCCAATCATCTCTTCTTTTTTCTCTCCAAGTTTTGTCAATATACTTATCTAAGTTACCCAAATCGATTTCAGCTTGTATTGCAGAAGTAAGCACCTTGAATTCCTCTTCTGTTTTATATTCAATTTCTTCGATTAATGGTTCCATTTTATTTTTTTTCTTAATGACCGAGAACTTATTTATAAACGCACTCCTCCAAAAATACCAAAAAACCAAACACCATGCTTACAAAAAACACTCGACTAAACAAAAACTTATCAACCTCCTAAAATTCAGCCAATTACCAACCTTCTCTTCCTCCTACCACCTCCACCTAAGCGTTCATAACCGTTTAAAAACGGCTATACCCGACTAAAACCGACAGTAAACGGCTATTCTACGGATAATTCCTGCTGCCGCCCTCATATTTGTACCCAGTTGCTGGTTACCCGTTTCTGGTTATTGGTTAATCAACGGCTTAGCAAAACCTTGGGATGTTTTAGCGTAGTGGATCGCACGCATTAGTCTGTCTGCGCAGCCAGTCAAGGCACCAAGTGCCGGAACAAAAACCAGTAACCAGCATCAAGGAACCGTTAACCATTTTAATAACCTTAAAATTTCGAAAAATGAATGATCTTAGAAACAACGTACAGCTCATCGGAAACCTGGGCAGAGATGTCGAATTCAAACAACTGGACAACGGAAACGCCATCGCCCGCGTAACCCTTGCCACCAAAGAGATCCACAAAAAAATGGATGGCAACAAACACGTCGAAACCCAATGGCACAACCTCGTAGGCTGGGGCAAGGTAGCCGAAATAATGAACGTACTACTCAAAAAAGGCAAAGAAGTAGCCGTCAAAGGCAAACTCACCCACCGCTCCTACGACGACAAAAATGGCAACAAACGCTACCGCAGCGAAGTGGTGGTGAATGAATTTATGCTTATGAATTGAGGGCGGTTGCCGGTTACTTAATAATGAAGATAAATACTATTTTTTGGAAAAATAGTATTTATTCCTCGCAACAACTCGTAACCCGCAACCTGCAACTCGCAACATTATTATTAAACCAAAAATCAAATGTTATGCATTCACTAAAAAACACCGTATTACTAATCGGAAACCTGGGGAAAGACCCCGAATTGAAAAAACTCGATGGAGGCAACAGCGTAGCCAAATTCTCGCTGGCCACCAATGAGACCTACAAAAATGCCAAAGGAGAAAAGGTAACGTCCACCCAGTGGCATAATTGCATCCTGTGGGGTAAGACCGCTGAACTGGCCAATACATGGCTCAAAAAAGGTAAAGAGATCGCCGCCCGCGGAAAGGTCACTTACTCCACCTATGAAGACAAAGACGGAAAGGTCCGCTACACCACGGAGATCGTCATCGACGAATTCACTATGCTAGGGCCTAAGCCCGCTAATTAATAATCTCGTTCTTCAAATCCAAACGACGCTCCGGTAGAATTTCCTTCCGGGGTGTCCTCTTCAACTTTCGAAGTTTCAGGTGTTTCAGGTTTAAGGCATTCCAGAGGTTGTAACAACAAGATTTATTACTACTCTGTGCCCCTGTGCCTACTCTGTGACCTCTGTGGTTAAAACTCCGCGCTCAATCCGTCCTGGCGAACCTCGGGCTTCTCCCGCGTCCTTTGCGGTTAAACTCTCTGCGCTCTCAATGACTGCGGACTGAAGACTGCGGACTGAGAACTGTGGACTAAAAATCCGCTATCAAACCAATACTCGGCAAGATCCGCCCCGTATCACTATCAATAATATTCGTCTGATAACGCTCCGGATCATCCGGATCCACCAAAGGAGAAAGACTTTCATCCCGCAACACCGTCAAATACGGCACCACCGGCACCGACGAAGCATATGCATTCTGCACATCAATATAAACTGACAACGACCACCGCTTAAAATCAAACTGCTTATCCACCCGCAGATCCAACTGATGAAAAACAGGAAGACGCGCCTCGTTCAACCTCGAAAAATCCGGTATGCCCCGGTAATTAACATCCCATACTGACCTCAAACCCGAAGTCGCCTGATCATAGGGCGTATAAGGATTCCCTCCCGCCAGACTCCAACGTGCTCCAATTTGCCAGTTCTTACCCACTGTCCTGCCAAGGCTCACCGTCCCAAAATGACGGTTATCCCAGGAAGAAGAAACCAGCTCACCATTTTTATCCTCAAACTGACTCACCACAAAACTATACGCCAAAGACCAGGACCACGAATTGTGGTACTTCTGCTTGATCTGAAATTCTACCCCATAGGCCAATCCTTCAGAACTCGCATCTGCCGGTTGATCCCCGACCAATACATAGTTGGCATTCGCATTGGCAAAAGAAATAGAATCCGTCAGCAGAAATGGATAGTCTTTGTATTTCTTATGAAAACCTTCCAGTTTTAAGCGGTAACCGCTGGAAGTAGTATGCTCAATTCCCAACCCGAGGTGATCACTGCGCATGTATTTTAATTCATCCCGATTGGAAAATTCACCGTTCTCAGCATATGCCATCAGCAAATACGGTGGTACCTGAAAATACCTCCCCGCATTGGCACTCAACTGCCAGGCTTTCTTAAACTTCCAGGAAAGGGACAACCTTGGGGACAATTGCTTCAATGGATTTTTCATCAAATCCGAATAGGTATTTCCATCCAGGCGCAAACCTGCATAAACAGAGAATTTGTCCTCAAAAAACTGCTGACTGAAAGAACCAAACGCCCCGTAACGCACGAAACTCATCAAACTGCGAAAGTTGATCTCATCAACCTCATTGGCTCGTCTGGAATAAAGAGAATATTCCTCAATATCCACCTGATCAGATTCCAAAGCAATGCCATAATTCCATTCCTGTTTATCTCTGAAAAGTTTATGCTCAATGCGCAACTTATTCTCAGACTCTTTAGAAGTATAATCAAACAACCGATCCGTTTCCTCTCCGCTGTTATTGACAAATTTTTCCGCATAATTATAAAAGTGGTTACGACTCAACACCACCGTGTAATAACTGTTTTCCAGATAATGCTTGTAAATAGCTCCTGCCGCATAAACGAACTGCTTACCTTCCGGGATGTACCCCGTATTGTACAATAACGACTCCGTTGGTTCTGCCCCAAGGTTCAGCGTATATTTATCATATCCGGCCACTCCGGTTAATATCAGTTCATTTTTATCATTGAACTGTATAACCTGCTTATACTGAACATCCGCAAAAAACGGAATAACAGGAACTCCAAGGGCTTTCAACATATGCTGTGTATAAGATTCTCTTGCGGAAAACAGAAAGGAAGACTTCTTACCCATCGGACCTTCCAGTAAGACACCCCAGTCATTGGCACTTAAGGTAAATGACCCGCCAAAACGGTCCTTTCGTCCGGCACGCTGATTAAAAGTCGCTACACTACTCATGGCATTCCCAGCGTAAGCAGGAAAGGCGCTGCTGTGCAAACTGGCACTTTCCAGCATGAGTACATTCAACAATCCATTTGGACCTCCACTGGTACCTTGTACAGTGAAATGGGTAATGGAAGGGATTTCCATGCCATCGAGATAAAACCTGTTTTCATTGGATGCCCCTCCCCTTACGATGAGGT
>QQUB01000914.1 GCA_008501835.1 Bacteroidota bacterium | reverse complement strand
CAAATCTTTGAAGGGGTTGGGGGCAGAACTTACCCTGCTGGCAATGAACACCAAGAAACATTATTACCACTTGGAGGACAATCATGTCCCTTTTGATCAGTACGAAGAAATAGTCACCATAGACATCGATAATACTATTAGGTTAAAAGATGCTTTTTTAAATCTTTTCTCCACTCAATCTTTTCATATTTCCCGGTTTATTTCCAAAGAATTTGAACAGGCCCTAATAAAACTGCTCAAACGTACTGATTTTGATGTCGTTCAGCTCGAAACCCTTTACCTGGCTCCTTATATACCTGTCATCAGAAAATATTCCAATGCCAGGATAAGCATGCGTGCCCATAACGTGGAATCTGAAATATGGGAACGGATCACCAATAATACCAAGTCCCTGCCTAAGAAAATGTACTTGAAGTACCTGGCAGAGAAATTGCATCGGTTTGAAAAGAGAATGTTACATCAGTATGATATTCTTATGCCGATAACCCGCAGGGATCTGGATATTTTTAAACAGATGGGCTTCAAGGGTAAATCAGTCGTTGTTCCTATTGGGCTTGATAGTTCGGAATATAAAGCAGATTTTGACAGTTATCAGAAAAATCTGTCCATCTCCTTTATTGGTTCGCTTGACTGGATGCCTAATATTGAGGGATTAAAATGGTTTCTTAAGCATACCTGGGGTAAAATGCAAAAAGAGCTGCCTGGAATTCAGTTGCACATTGCCGGAAGAAATACTCCTGATTGGTTGAAAAACATCAAAAAGAAAAATATCATAGTACACGGTGAGGTTGAAGATGCAAGTGATTTTATCAATGACCACAGTATTATGGTAGTTCCGCTGCTTTCAGGTAGTGGAATGAGGGCCAAGATACTGGAAGGCATGGCGCTTGGAAAAGTAGTTCTGACTACAAGCATTGGATTGGAAGGTATCGATGCTACTCACAAAAAAGAGATCCTCATCGGTGATGCCCCTGCAGATATGATCAAGGCTGTTAAATGGTGCTCCAATCAAAATGGACGTCTTGAAAAAATTGGTCGCAGGGCATGTGATTTTGTACAAAGTAATTATGACAGTATTGAAATTGCCCGCAAAGTCATAAAAGCTTATTCATCTACTACTGTTGAAATTGTTTGAGTATGAACCTGCTGCTCGCACTGACGTTTTGGTTGGCTGCTCTGTTATTGGTTTATTCCTATTTCCTTTACCCGCAATTATTGAAATGGATAGGTAAAAGTAAAAAAAACAACGACCTGGTTTTTGAGCAGGATGAGGATTTTCCTTTTGTTTCGGTTCTCATGTCTATTTATAATGAAGAAAGTGTCATTGAGGCCAAAATGAAAAGTCTTCTTGAACAGGATTATCCTGAAGATAAAATAATCATTTATACCGGTTCCGATTGCTCCTCCGACAGATCAAATGAGATCATGGCCAAATTTGCGGAGCAGTATCCAAGAGTACAATTTTTCCCTTTCACAGAACGGAACGGTAAGCCCGGAGTCATCAATAAACTCGCTGCGGAAGCCCTTAAAAAACATCCTGCCTCCTCGGATCATATTTTCCTGATTACAGATGCCAATGTAATGCTTACCCCCGCAGTACTTCGAAGTCTGACGCAACATTATAAAAATGATCAGGTGGTTATTGCGGATGCCAATATGATTCATGTGGGCATGAAGGCTGAGGGAATCTCTAAATCGGAAGATTTTTATATCACCTCTGAAGTGACCCTGAAAAACAATGAAAGCCGAATTTGGGGGATCATGGCAGGACCTTTTGGTGGTTGTTATACCATCCGGTCAGGGTGGTTTTGTGAAGTGCCTCCCAATTTTTTGGTGGATGACTTCTATATCGCCATGAGGGTGCTGGAAAGGGGAGGGCAAATCATCAATGACCTGGATGCAGTTTGTTATGAGGCCGTTTCCCATGAAATCAAGGAGGAGTTCCGCCGGAAAGCCAGAATTTCTGCCGGCAACTTTCAAAATCTTCTCACTTTTCCTCATCTTTGGTGGCCACCTTTTAAGTTGCCAGGGTTCGTTTTGTTTTCGCACAAGGTCATCCGCTGGTTCGGACCTTTTCTGATGATATTAATGATCCTGACCAGTTTTGTACTGGCAATTACCGGGAGCAGCTTTTACAAATGGATACTTTTTGCCCTGTTTGCGGGAACCATAATATCTTTGGTTTTCGATAAGGTATTGAACAAATTTGGGCTGAATATATTTTTATTGAGGAGTGTACGTTATTTCATTTTAATGAATTTTGCACTCTTCAAAGGTTTTTTAAACTTTCTAAAAGGAATACAACATAATGCTTGGGAACCTCCAAAACGAAACTGATACGGCTTTTCATTTGAATACTATTGAAGAAGCCATTGCCGATATTAAAGCCGGCAAGGTGATCATTGTTGTGGATGATGAAGATCGCGAAAATGAAGGTGATTTCATTTGTGCAGCAGAATGTGTGACGCCGGAAATCATCAACTTCATGTCCAAACACGGACGGGGATTGATTTGTACACCAATTGATGAGAAGAGAGCCAAAGAGCTTGAACTGGATATGATGGTGTCTTCCAATACAGCTGTGCATGAGACGGCCTTTACCATTTCTATTGACCTTATAGGGCACGGATGTACAACGGGCATTTCAGCTTATGACAGGGCGACCGGTATTCGGGCATTGGTCGATCCGGAAACTAAACCTTCGGACTTTGCCAGACCTGGTCACATTTTTCCGTTAAAGGCAAAAACCGGCGGGGTCTTACGCCGTACTGGACATACCGAAGCTGCCATTGATCTGGCAAGACTTGCCGGTTTTTCTCCAGCCGGGGTTTTGGTAGAAATTCTGGATGAGGATGGTAGTGCTGCCAGATTACCAAAACTAATGGAAGTCGCTAAAAAGTTTGAACTTAAAATTATAGCTATAAAAGACCTGGTAGCTTTCAGAATGAAAACCGAGCGCCTGATTAAGCGGGAACTCGATGTTCATCTGGAAACCAAGTTTGGCGATTTCGAAGTGGTTG
>QQUB01000862.1 GCA_008501835.1 Bacteroidota bacterium | reverse complement strand
ACCTCTTATGTTGATATTCAGCTACGTGAATTTTTTTCTGATATTGTTTATACCTGCCCTTCAATAGATAGTGAAGTCGTTATTACATTTTTGTGGGAACACAAAAGTAGTCCGCCGAAATATCCCCACCTTCAGTTAAACAGATATATGTTGGGGATTTGGGAAGATCAGCAAAAACAAAGGAAGAATCTGATGCCAGTGATACCTATCATCTTTTATCATGGTAATAGAAAATGGAAAAAAGCTAAATTTCATGATTACTTCAAAGATGCCAATGAGTCCACCAAACCATATACACCGGATTTCGACTATATTCTTGTCAATCTTAAAGATTTTTCGGATGAATATCTCTTGCAATTAAAAGCGGGTTTTTTATTAAATGCCCTGTTAGTTTTTAAGCACGCAAAGGATAAAAACTATGTCCTCGAATTTTCATCCAGGCTATTTCACGGAATCGAAAACATGGAAGAATCCCAACCCAACCGTAACTTTATTCAGTCAATATTTGTTTATATTTTTAAAACCAACGAATTTAGTAAAAAAGATTTGAAGATTATGATGAATCAAATTGATGAACCGAGAAGAAAGCAACTGGTAGAAACCTATGGTCCGATAGCCGGTGAATATTATGATGAGGGCCGAGAAAAAGGTCGTGAAGAAGGTCGTGAAGAAGTGATGCTTAGTGTAATGCAAAATCTATTTTACAAAGGATTCGAGACCAAACAAATTGCCGAAATTTTTGGTATTTCTTACGAAAAAGCTGAGGAGATTCTTAAAAAGATCAAAGACCTTAATTCATAATAGTACCCTAATTCCGAATTGACAACACATAAGTTTCTAACAAAGGAACTCCCTCACGATCACACTTCACAGGTCAATTTTAAAATCGTGAATTATTTATCACCTTTATCCTTTTTTGCCTCTTTTTCCTTTTCCGCCTTTTTCTTCTGCTCCTCCGGGTATTCGATCCGTACATGATAAACGGATTTCATGATATTCTTGAATACCTGAACGATCTCTTCCAGCTCTTTGAAGCTTATTTCGGACTCTTCCAATTGTCCGTTATTGATCTTGCCTGCAACGATCTTGTCGATAAAAGAAAAAAGCTCTTTATCTGTTGGGTTTTTCAAACTCTTACAGGCCGCCTCGATAGAATCAGCAATCATCATGATGGTTTGCTCCTTGGAAGTAGGTTTAGGACCAGGGTAACGGAATTTTGCCTCATCAACCTCTCCATCCGGATTGTCCTTCAGGTAATTCCGGTAAAAATATTCAACCCTGGTCGTACCGTGATGAGTAGCGATAAAATCAATTATGACTTGAGGTAGTTTTGCCTTCTTGGCCATTTTTATGCCTTCGGTAACATGTTCGATGATGATCTGAGCGCTTTCAAAAGCATCGATATCATCATGAAGGCTTTTACCCGGGTTGTTTTCGATAAAATATTCCGGTTTCAAAGTTTTACCTACGTCATGATATAAGGCAGCTACTTTCACCAACAATTCATTGGCCCCGATTTTCATGGCGGCTGCTTCAGCTAGATTTCCTACCTGAAGGGAATGTTGCATAGTACCGGGAGCCTTTAGCGATAGCTCTTTGAGCAAAGGCCTGTTCATGTCCGATAATTCCATCAGGGTAATGGATGAAGTAAAACCAAACAATCGTTCCAGCAACGGCACCAGCGGATATGCCAACAAAGTAAGGAAGGCATTCAGGAACAACCAGGTATAAACAGACCAGTCGATCTTGGAAAATTCCCCTACCTCTATCAGCGCCAGTCCCAGGTAAGCAATAGCGTAACTGGCAAAAAGGTACAACATGGAGTAGAAAAACCTGGTCCAGTCACGAGTATCAACATCACTTACAATCACCACGATTCCAGCCAGAACCTGCATCAGGGTAAATTCATATCCCAAAGACGAAAGGAAGCTGGCGATCAGTACCACCACGATGTGGGTAATCAAAGCCAGTCGGGCATTGAAGAAATTCTTTATGATAATTGGAACGATACAAAACGGGATCATATAAGCACTGAGCACATCCGTTTTTTCTACCACATAAACGAGATAACTGAACAGAACCAGCCACATAAACACAAAAAACAGATGATGGAATTGTCCATAAATCTCCTTGGCAAAATACCTGAGGTATATAAAAAATACCAGGACGATTAATGTAGTGAGCAGGAAATAACCCACAAGTACCCAGATATATTTTTTCTTACTGCTGACCTCCTTTTCAAATTCATATTTGAAAGACAATAATTTTGGGTATACGTCCTTTGCCACATACCCCCCCTTCGGGATGATCAACTCCCCTTTCCGGACCATGCCTCTTGATGTAGACACAGAAGACAACAATTCTTCCTTAAATTGTTGTGTAAGGGTATCATTATAAAAGATGTTGGGAGCAATGGACATTTCGAGCAATGAAAACAGGAAATCCGATTCTCTTAAAGGAGCATACGGCAAGGAGTCGCTCAGCAGGTTATTGGCAGTCTCTACCGTGTATATGTTCTCAATGGTTTGCTGATAACTGGTGTTACCTTTTATGATATTAATTACATAATCTTTTCCGGAGTCCTTATGCTCAGGACGAAGCTGGATAATCCCATTATCGAATAATCGATCAAGGAGGCTTAATCCGTAATTCTTATATCTGTCGGGGGCTTGCACTACATCCTCAAACTGTCCGGATTCTTTGACCAGGTCGAGTTGTTGGTCAAAGTTTTCACTAAACTGTCTTTTTTGGTTCCTGACCAGATTTAACCTCATTTCATAATATGGGGTAAAATCTCTGCCAAGTTCTTCCTTCTCCTTGGTGATCTCAGCATCAGTTTTACGGATGGCAAAATCAAATGGAGCGATAAGGTCATCATACTTCCAGGCTTCCCCTTCCTGAAAATCGTATTTGAATTTCAAATTATTGGGAAATAAAAAACTAATGACCACTACAATGGCCAGCAATAGTACATACCTGAAAAAACCCGGCAGTTTTGATAATATGGTAGCAAGATTATTT